>JBILDP010000112.1:0-7164 GCA_044352535.1 Prochlorococcaceae cyanobacterium | reverse complement strand
TCCTGTGCCAGACCCTGGCTGAACGAAGGAAATTTCGTTGCCATTGGGAAAGGTCAGGAAAGGTCAGCCGACCGCAATGATGCGGGCCAGGAAGAACGACCAGGTGGTCGCGATACCGCCCAGAAGGTAATGGGCGACACCCACGGCACGGCCCTGGGTGATGGAAAGCGCACGAGGCTGGATGGCCGGTGCCACTTTCAGCTTGTTGTGAGCCCACACGATGGACTCGATCAGCTCCTGCCAGTAGCCGCGGCCGCTGAACAGGAACATCAGGCTGAAGGCCCAGATGAAGTGGGCGCCCAGGAACATCAGGCCATAGGCGCTGCTGCTGGAGCCATAGCTGTTGATCACCTGTGCGGCCTGGGCCCACAGGAAGTCACGCAGCCAACCATTGATGGTGATGGCGCTCTGGGCGAAGTTGCCGTTGGTGATGTGCTGAACGCTGCCGTCTGCATTGACGGTGCCCCAAACGTCGCTCTGCATCTTCCAGGAGAAGTGGAAGATCACGATCGACAGGGAGTTGTACATCCAGAACAGGCCCAGGAACACGTGGTCCCAAGCCGAAACCTGGCAGGTGCCGCCACGGCCGGGGCCGTCGCAGGGGAAGCGGAAGCCCAGGTTGGCCTTGTCAGGCACCAGGCGGGAGCTGCGGGAGTAGAGCACACCCTTCAGCAGGATCAGCACGGTCACGTGAATCGTGAACGCGTGAATGTGGTGCACCATGAAGTCGGCGGTGCCCAGGGGAATGGGAGCCGCAGCCACCTTGCCGCCCACGGCCACAACAGCGCCGTTGAACACTTCGCTCACACCCGCAAGGGCGTTAGGAGCGGTGTTGCCGGCGGCAGCGGCGTGGAGACCCTGAATCCACTGCGCGAAGACGGGCTTCAGGGCAATGGCGGAATCGCTGAACATGTCCTGGGGACGGCCCAGGGCACGCATGGTGTCGTTGTGGATGTAGAGGCCAAAGCTGTGGAAGCCGAGCCAGATGCACACCCAGTTGAGGTGGCTGATCAGGGCATCACGAGCCTTGAGCACCCGATCCAGCACGTTGTCGATGTGCTTGGCGGGGTCGTAGTCACGCACCATGGCAATGGCGGCGTGCGCACCGGCACCCACGATCAGGAAACCACCGATCCAGGTGTGATGGGTGAAGATCGACAGCTGGGTGGGGTAATCAATCCCGATGTAGGGATAGGGGGGCATCGCGTACATGTGATGCGCCACGATGATGCTCAGCGAGCCGAGCAGGGCCAGGTTCACGGCCAGTTGGGCATGCCAGCTGGTGGTCATGAACTCGAACAGGCCGTCGTGCCCCTTGGGAGCGGGGAAGAGCAGGGGATCACCCTTCTGACCTTCCAGGATCTCCTTGATGCTGTGACCGATACCCCAGTTGGTGCGGTACATGTGGCCAGCCACGATGAACAGCACCGCGATCGCCAGATGGTGATGGGCGATGTCGGTCATCCAGAGGCTGCCGGTCACAGGATTCAGACCACCCTTGAAGGTGAGGAAATCGCTGTAAGCGGCCCAGTTGCCTGAGAAGAAAGCGGAGATGCCCGCGCCGAAACCAGGGAACAGCTGAGAGATCAGGTCCTGGTTCAGGAACTCATGGGGCAGAGGGATGTCGCTGTAGGTGGCGATGGTCTTGCCATTGAGCACCAGCGGCTGGCCGGCGTCGATCGCATCCATGAGCGCCGTGGTGGGCAGCGACACGTGCAGCAGGTGACCAGTCCACGACAGGGATCCCAGACCCAGCAGACCTGCCAGGTGGTGGTTGAGCATCGACTCAACGTTCTGGAACCACTCCAGCTTGGGAGCCGCCTTGTGGTAGTGGAAGACACCGGCATTGAGCATCAGGCCGGCCATCACCAGGGCGCCGATGGCCAGAGCCAGCAGCTGGGTTGTGTTGGTGATGCCCCAGGCCCTCCACACGTGGAAGAGACCGGAGGTGATCTGAATGCCGTGGAAGCCGGCACCCACATCGCCATTGAGGATTTCCTGGCCGAAGATCGGCCAGACCACCTGGGCTGAAGGCTTGACGTGCAGAGGGTCAGCCAGCCAGCCGGTGTAGTTGGAGAAGCGGGCGCCATGGAAGAAGGCGCCGCTCAACCAGATGAAGATGACGGCCAGATGGCCGAAATGGGCCGAAAAGATCTTGCGAGAAACCTCTTCGAGGTCACTCGTGTGGCTGTCGAAGTCGTGAGCGTTGGCGTGGAGGTTCCAAATCCAGGTGGTGGTTTTGGGACCTTTGGCCAGGCTGCGGTCGAAATGCCCGGGCTTTTCAAAAAGCTCGAACGTGGCCGGAACGCGGTTCCGGTCGACCATGGCCTTGGCCTTTTCCCCACGCTCTGGTGGGCTGATGGTCATCGAGACGTTCCTCGAGGGACGGGGTCGAGGTGGTGGTCCACCCCTGTGGGCGCCGGCAGCCCGGAGAGCCGCTGGACGCCGTTGGGCCCCATGGCGGCAATCGCCGCCATGGGCACCAGCTGGAGCGGGCTCGGCGAATTGCCAAACCCATTGCCCTGACTGGAGCTTGGGGCCCCAGATAGGGGACCGCTGGCGGCACTATAGGGGCCATATTCGGAGTGTTTTGGCCCTCAGTTACAAAGGTTCAATCCCGGCGCTTCGCAGGCCAGCACTGGGGTCCGGCCTGGAGTAAGCCACCCCCAAAAAACCGCTTTTGCGAGCATTTTTTTATACTTTTGCTCCGCTGCATTCGTCTCTTTCTCTGCCACGGGTCCAACAGCGCCCCCCAGCCGCCTGGCCAACCCTGGGCGGGCCAGCAGAATGCCGGAAGTTCTCATGCCGAATCCAGCCAGGGTGGCTCGTCGCGATTGCGGATCCCAACAGCCGGCGGCGCCGGGGCCTGCGGCGTCGGAGCCGAAAAGCCGAGGCTGCCAGGCCATGGCGAGGGTTGTGGCCACCAGCCTGGCGCTGTTGCTGGTGCTGCTGCCACTGGGCTGCGGCCGTGACCGTGCAGGCCAGGACGTGCCACTGGCGACCAGTGCGCCAGTGGCACCCATCCAGGAAGTGGCGCCGCCGCTCGGGGTGCAACAGCTGGCCGCAGCCCTGGCCGAGCACTCCCCCCAGTTGCGCATCCTGGCGCCGGTCGATGGCAGCACGCTTCCTGACGGCCCCTGGACCCTGCGCCTGCAGCTGCGCGACTGGCCACTGGCCGATGCCGGCGAGCTGGGCCTTGGTGCCCATGTGGTGGTGCAGCTTGATGACGAGCCACCCCAGCGCATTGCTGAGGGCAGCAGAAAAACCGGGAACGGATCCAACAACGTGGAGCTGAGCCTGGCGATGCAGCCCCTGCGGCCTGGCAGCCACCGGCTCACGGTGTTCGCGGCCCGTCCCTGGGGGGAGGTGGTGAAGAGTCCTGGCGCCAGCAGCCAGATCCAGCTACAGCGCGTGGCCCCCACACCCCTGCGGGTGCCGGCGCCGGGCTCGCCCCAGCTGATCGCCGTGAGCCCGGGCCCCGAGCCCCGGCACGAACCCGTGCTGGTGGATTGGCTGTTGCTGGATGCCCCGCTGCAGGGCCTGCGCGAAGGGGATGGCAGCTGGCGCCTGCGGGTATCGGTGAACGGCGACAGTTTCCTGGTGGATCAGAACAGCCCCCTGTGGCTCAAGGGCTGGCGCAACGGCAGCAACAGCCTCCAGCTGGATCTGGTCGACGGTCGCGGCGAGCCCCTCAATCCCCCGTTCAACAGCCTGGTGGCTGATGTGGTGATCCAGGGCAATGCCCCCAGGCCCATCTGGCTGAACCGGCTCGAGCCCGCAGCCCTGGCCCGGCTGCTGGGCCAGAATCCGCCCGCAGCGGAACCCACACCTGCACCATCCGCAGCTCCGGCTGCCCAGCTGCCCTTGCCGGCCAGGCAGGCCCCACAGCTGGACGCAAGCCTCTCTCCCTCCCAGGAAACGGAGTCGCTGCCCGAGCCTGAGCCCGAACGCCTGTCGATTCCGTCTGCGGCACAAGATCCAGCCACGCCATCCGCGACCGCAGGGGCCTCCATGCCGGAGACGCCCCAATCCCCGGGGCCGATACCTGCTGCAGCCCCCGCTCCAGAGCCCACCACCATGGTGGATCTGCATGACCATCAGGATGAAGCTGAAGCTGTAAGTGCTGAAAATATGGATAGAGATGTGCAATCAGCTCCAGCCCCTGAGCCGCCGCTGGCATCAATAGATGTGCCCAGCACGCAGGCGGAGTCCACTTCAGCTTCAGCCAGCAGCACCATCCCGCCGGCCCCGACCAACCCCGAGCGCATCGCCCCAAGCACAAGCCTGCGTGGCTCGGCCCGCGAGCAGGTGCGCGACGACGGCTCGCTGATCCAGCCCAAAGGCAGAGGGCCGCTGGCCGGACTGCGGCAGAGGCTGGCATCGTGAATCGCCCCTTCCAGGTCAGCGGTCCCGATCAGGCAAATGCAGCCACCAAACCCGTGTGGGGCCTGGGCTTCAGCCCAGCAGCCCACGGTCCCCTGATCCAGCTGGTGCAGGCCGGGGTGGTGCAGCAGCTGGTGCTGCCCGACGCCTCCCCATCGGCCGCTGAGGTGCTGGCCCTCGAATGGCGCAACGCCCAGGCATTCGTGGTGGTGGGGGCATGCGGCCTGGTGACACGCCTGATCGCCCCTCTGCTGAGCGATAAAAGCACCGATCCAGCCGTGGTGGTGCTGGATCCGGAGGGCCGCTTCGCGATCCCCCTGCTGGGGGGCCACCAGGCAGGGGGCGAGAACCTGAGCCAGCAGGTGGCCGCCCTGCTGGGCGGCTGCGCGGTGCTCACCGGCAGCAGCGGCGCGAGCGGCCGACTGGCGCTCGATCAATTCGGGGCGGCCTGGGGGTGGCAGCGGGGCGGAGGCGACTGGAGCACCCTGATGCAGATCGCAGCACGTCAGGAGGGGCGCGTCGTGGTGGCCCAGACAGGCGGCTGCGACCACTGGCGCCGGCTGCCGGCTGCCGCCTTGATCCATGAGGGTCACGTTGGCGGGCCCCACACCCAATCCGCGCCGGACATGGTGATCGGTCCCCAGCGCGGCCCTGGCTGCCGCTGGCATCCGCCCTGCCTGTGGCTGGGGATGGGCTGCGAACGCGGCACCAGCCTGAGCCTGCTGGAGCGCCTGGTCGACGAGGAGCTGGCCGCCGCAGATCTGGCGGCCGAGGCCGTGGCCGGTCTGGCCAGCGTGGATCGCAAGGGCGATGAACCGGCCCTGCTGGAACTGGCGCAGCGGCGCCACTGGCCCCTGCGGCTGTTCAGCAGCGAGGCGCTGGCAGCGGTGCCGGTGCCCAATCCATCGGCTGTGGTGGCCGCCGAGATGGGCACGGCCAGCGTGGCCGAAGCAGCCGCCCTGCTGGCGGCCGGCCCAGAAGCCGCGCTGCTGCGGCCCAAGCAGGTGGCGCACCGCTCTCACGAAGAGCGGGGAGCGGCCACCCTGGCCATCGCCCAGATGGACGGACAGTGGGCACCGCAGCGGGGCCAGCTGCACCTGGTGGGCAGTGGTCCGGGCCAGCTCGATCTGCTCACCCCCGACGCCCGTGGCGCCCTGGCCGCGGCGAGCGTGTGGGTGGGCTATGGCCTCTACCTCGATCTGCTTGAGCCCCTGCGACGGCCCGACCAGCTGCGCTGCGACGGCCAGCTCACCGAGGAGCGCCAGCGCTGTGCCCTGGCCCTGGAATTGGCCAGCCAGGGCCTCACGGTGGCACTGGTGTCGTCGGGGGAGAGCGGCATTTACGGCATGGCAGGCCTCGCCCTGGAGTTGTGGCTGGCCCAGGCCGCCAACCAGCGGCCCGGCTTTGCCGTGCACCCCGGCATCTCGGCGGTACAGCTGGCCGCCGCCCGCATCGGCGCGCCGCTGATGCACGACTTCTGCACGATCAGCCTCAGCGACCGGCTCACCCCCTGGTCGGTGATCGAGCAGCGGCTACTGGCCGCCGCCGCTGGCGACTTCGTGGTGGCGCTCTACAACCCCCGCTCCCGGGGCCGCGACTGGCAGCTGCAGCGAGCCTGCGAGATCCTGGTCAACCAGCGGCCCGCCAGCACCCCGGTGCTGCTGGCCCGCCAGCTGGGGCGCCCCGAGGAGGAGCTGCAACTTCACGAACTCGCTAGCCTGCCGATCGAGCAGGTGGACATGCTCACCCTGGTGCTGATCGGCAACAGCACCAGCCGTAGCCAGGAGGGCTGGATGGTGACTCCCCGGGGTTATCCGGGCGCCGAGCTGGCCTGAAGAACGGCCTCAAAAGTCGGGATGACAGGATTCGAACCTGCGGCCCCTTCGTCCCGAACGAAGTGCGCTACCAAGCTGCGCTACATCCCGATGGAGTGATCTTACGGGATGGCCTGAAACCTGCGCTTGAGCCCTGTTTGCCGGTTTCTAGAGTTGGATCCGCCGCGCCGTCGCCCGTGATCACCCCCAGCAAGCCGGATTGGCTCCGGGTGAAGGCCCCCCAGCGGGAGCGCATCGGGGCCGTGGCCGACCTGCTGGTGGACCTCAAGCTCAATACGGTGTGCCAGGAGGCCAGCTGCCCCAACATCGGCGAGTGCTTCGCCGGTGGCACCGCCACCTTTCTGATCATGGGCCCGGGCTGCACCCGCGCCTGCCCCTACTGCGACATCGACTTCGACAAGAGCGTGCGCACGCTCGACCCCACCGAGCCAGAGCGGCTTGGGGAAGCGGTGCAGCGCATGGGGCTGAGCCATGTGGTGATCACCTCGGTGAACCGCGACGATCTGGCCGATGGCGGCGCCAGCCAGTTTGCGGCCTGCATCGAGGCAGTGCGGGGCCGCTCACCACTCACGACGATCGAGCTGCTGATCCCAGATTTCTGCGGCAACTGGGAGGCCCTGGGCACCGTGATGGCCGCTTCGCCCCACGTGCTCAATCACAACATCGAAACCGTACCGCGGCTCTACAAAAAGGCGCGGCCCCAGGGTATCTACGCCCGCTCACTGGAGCTGCTGCAGCGGGTGCACGAGGGCTGGCCGAGCACCTACACCAAGTCGGGCCTGATGGTGGGCCTGGGCGAGAGCGACGCGGAGGTGTGCAAGGTGATGGCCGATCTGCGCCGCCACGCCGTGGACATCGTGACCATTGGCCAGTACCTCTCACCGGGGCCCAAGCACCTGCCGGTGGATCGCTTCGTGCCCCCGGCCCAGTTCGCGGCGTTCCGGGA
>JBILDP010000111.1:0-7206 GCA_044352535.1 Prochlorococcaceae cyanobacterium | reverse complement strand
TCGGCGAGCCGACGCATCGCCAGGGCTGCAGACCCCATGCACATCACCAGGATCATCGCAAAAACCACCAGGGAGCGGGATGCATCCATCGAAACCGGCAGGTTGGTGCCGCTGCGCACCAGGGCATAGAGCCCCTGAGCAGCCGCGTAGGCGGGCAGGTAGCCGAGCACAGCCAGCAGCAGCCCCTCCCGCGCCACCACTCCCAGCAGGGTGGGGAGCCGATAGCCCATGGCCATCAAGGTGGCGTATTCCGGCAGGTGATCACTCACATCGGAATAAAGGATCTGGTAGACGATCACGCAGCCCACCACAAAGCCCATCACCGCGCCCAGGGTGAAGATGAAGCCAATAGAGGTGCTGGTGCGCCAGTAGGTCTTTTCAAACTCCTCGAAGCCCTGCTTGCTGAACACCCGCACATCCTTGGGCAAGATGCGCTCGAGCCGGGTTGCCACGGCCGCCGGATCACTGCCGGGCAGCAGGCGGATCAGCCCCAGCTCGATGCTGCCGGGCGGGATCGACGGCAACAGACGCTGAAAGGTTTCCCGGCTGGTGAGCAGGTTGCCATCGGCGCCGAAGGAGGGGCCGAGACTCACCAGATCCGCCACCCGCACCCGCACCCCAGCCACCTCGGTTTCCACCGTGCGGCCCTGCTTGAGCCACTCCACCACCGGCCCGAATTCCGGCCGCGAGCGCTCGTCGAACAGAACCCGACCACTCTGGGTGAGGGCCTGGGCCTTCGCCTCCAACGAGGGATCCGTGAACAGCCGGTGACCGGGCTCGAAGCCCAGCGCGAGGATCGAGCGTGTGGAGCGCGTCTGGGGGTTGCGCCAGAGCACGAAGTTCCAGTGCACCGGGGTGGTGTCAACCACCTCCGGGTCGGCCATGGCCTGCACCAGCCGGCGCTGCGGGAAGCCCGCCATGCCGATCGAGCTCATCGAGCGCGGGCTCATCAGCACCAGATCGGCATCAAACAATTTGTGCACCGTGACGCTGGCTTCAAACAGCCCGTCGCGGAAGCCCAGCTGCATGAACATCAGGATGCCGGCGAAGGCGATGCCAGCCAGCGCCACCAGCAGCCGCGCCGGCTGACGCGCCAGCAGCAGCCAGGCCAGGGGAATCCCGCGCCGTTGCCAGAAAGCCCGCAGCATCAGCTGGCCAGTCGGGCGATCACCTTGAGACCGGTGAGTTCCCGGACCCGCTGCGCATCGGCCGGATCGAGGGCCACGCGAACCTCAACGATGCGGGCGTCGGCATCTCCGGTGGGGTCGGTGCTCAGCACCTCGCGCTGGCGCACCTGGGGACTGATGCGCACCACCTGACCACGCAGGCTGCCGCTGAAACCGCCGTTCTCACTGGTGAGGATCACTGACTGGCCCAGGCGGACACGGTCGATGTCGCTCTCGTAGACCTCCACCAGTGCCTGCATCTGGTCACTGTTGCCCAGCTCCAGCACACCCTTGTCGCCGGGCCGCTCACCAACTCGGGCGTGGAGCCGCAACACCTGACCATCAATCGGAGACCGCAGCTCGGTGAGCTCCAGATCGCGCAGGGTCCTGGTGCGCTCGGCGATTGCTTCATCCAGCTCTCCCTGGAGCGCCAACAGCTCGGTTTCGCGCTCGTCGAGGTCGCCACTGGGAATCACACCGGTACGGCCGAGCTGGCGGTAGCGGTTGATGTCACGGGTCTGCAGGCTGACCCGCCGGCGCAGGTTGGCGATGCGGGTGTCCAACAGGCGGAGCTGGGCCTGGAGGGTAGGAGCCGTATCGAAGCGCACCAGCAGCTGGCCGGCCCGCACCCGATCACCCTCCTGCACCAACAGCTCGGTGATGCGGGGGCTGCCGCCAATGCCGCTGATCGGCGCCGCCAGCCGGCGCACATCGCCGCTCGGCTCAAGCCGACCCAGGGCCGCAACGGCCCTGGAGCTGCTGGCCACACTCGCCTGGGCAGCGGGTGCCGCTGTGGGCCTGGGGGTGGGGCGAGAGCGAAGAGCGACTAGGCCGAGAAGGGCAAGGCCGAGGGCCCCAGCTCCGATCAGAACCACCGAGCGACGGGTCATGCGCCGGCTCAAGGTGCGGGCGGATCGTCGAAAAGGAGCTCTTCGATGTAGCGATCGGCCCAGGCCGGGTTGAACGCTTTCTCGAGCACCCGGCGCGTCTTGTCGTTGCGTTTCTGGTGCCTGCAATAGCGGAGCTGTCCCTGCCAGCGTTCAACCGTAGCCGGGTGGTCTGAGGGTTGCGGCTCGGTGCTGCGGATTGCGGCGCCCAGCACCTCCAGGAATTCCCCCACCTCATCAATGAACAGCTGCTCCTCGGCCCCGGCGCTGGGCCGCACGAACCGCACAAATGGGGAAAAAATGGTGCCCCAGGGCGGCAATTCCCGCTCCTGGCTGTAGTGGCGTGGCTGCCGGGCCGCCAGGTGCTCGGTCACCGTCGCGGGCAGGGCATCAGTCACTGGCGAGAGGTCCACGATCGCGGCTGAAACCCCGGCAGGGCCGGCCACGATGTCGGCGCCGAAAACTGGCAGGTCAAAGCGAGCGTCGGGGAACAGCACGCAGTGCAGGATCTGCAACCCGGCCCCGAGGCGCGCCGTCTCCAGGTGCAGCTTGCGCAGGCCCCGGCACTGGCGCAGTTCGTTGCGGATGAACAGCGACTCACCATCAAGGCTGCCGCTGATCGCCTCCAATTCAGGGTCTACCGCCAGTGGAGCCAGATCGGGGAGCTGCAGCCAGCTCTGACGGATTCGCTCGGCCAGTGCATCCACCAACGGGTGAATACCGCCTGCGGAGGGCGCGGCGGCGGCGGCAGGCGTGAAAGCGGCGGGGTCGAGGCTCACGGGGCGGCGACAGCCAGCAGAATGCAGATCCTGCCACGCATCTGATTCCTTGCCCCCGGCTTCTACTCCGGATCCCAGCCTCAACGCACTGGCCGGATTGGCCGATCCCCAGCTGCTCCAGCTCCCCAACGGGGCGGCAATGGTGAGCCTGGAGCTGGAGGAGGCGCCCCTGGTCTGCATCGAGTTCTGGTGCCGGGCAGGCAGCGCCTTTGAAACGGCCGGTGAAAGTGGACTGGCCCACTTTCTCGAGCACATGGTGTTCAAGGGCAGCAACACGCTCCCTGCAGGTGAATTCGACCGAAGGGTGGAGGCTTTGGGCGGCAGCAGCAATGCCGCCACCGGCTTCGACGACGTGCACTACCACCTTCTGATCCCCCCGGCGGCGGCGCCTGAAGGGCTGGAACTGCTGCTGGACCTGGTGCTGCAGCCACGCTTCGATCCGCAGGACTTCGACCTGGAGCGCCAGGTGGTGCTGGAGGAGCTGGCCCAGAGTGAAGACCAGCCCGATGAGGTGGCACTGCAGCGGCTGCTGACCCTGGCCTGCCCCGATCACCCCTATGGCCTGCCGATCCTGGGGCGTCGCGAGGCCCTGCTGTGCCACACGAGCGAGGCGATGGCGGCTTTCCACCGCCGTCTGTATGGGGCCAATCGCTGCGTGCTGGCCCTCAGCGGCGCGCTTGGCGAAGCCGGTCTCAATGGCGTGGTGAGCAGCAGCGCCCTGGCCCGTCTGGAGGCGGTGGCCGAGCCCCAGGCCTCGGCCCAGCTGCAGGTGCAGCCTGGCGAGGAGCGGCTGGTGCTGCCGCGCCTGGAATCGGCTCGGCTGCTGATGGCCTGGGCCCTGCCCCCGGCCAGCGATCTCGATGGGGTGATGGGGGCCGATCTGATCACCAGCCTCCTGGCGGAGGGCCGGCGCAGCCGTCTGGTGGAGCGGCTGCGGGAAGAGCTACGGATCGTGGAGGCCGTGGATCTCGACCTCCACGTGATGGAGAGCGGCAGTCTGGCCTTGCTGGAGGCGATCTGCGAGCCGGATGAATTGCCCCAGGTGCGCCAGGCGATCCGGCAGGTTTGGCGGGAGCTGGAAGCTGAACCGATCAGCGAAGACGAGTGGCGCCGCTGCCGACACCTTGTGGCCAACAGCTATCGCTTCGGCCTCGAAGCCCCAGCCGGAATCGCGGGGCTGATCGGCAACAACAGTCTCTGGAAGCGCTCCCTGACACTCGGCGCACCTCTTGCCGCACTCGAGCAGTGGAGCGCGCAGCGGCTGCAGTCCGAGGCACTGGCCTGGCTGGATCCCGAACTCGCCTCTGTTCTGGAGGCAGTACCGGCATGAGCGGCGTGTGGAATCGGCACCAGCTGCCAGGCGGACTGCCGCTGTTTGTGCAGCAACGCACCGGGCCAGCGGTGCTGGCGGCACGGCTGTGGATCCGCGGCGGCAGCGGCAGCGATCCAGCCGGCCAGCGCGGCCTGCACCAGTTGCTGGCCGGCGTGCTCAGCCGCGGCTGCGGCGATCTGGACGCCGAGGCGCTGGCCGATCTGGTGGAGGGCCGTGGTGCCGCCCTGCGCTGCGAGGCCAGCGAGGACGGTCTGGTGCTGAGCCTCAAGTGCGCAGCGGAGGATGCGTCTGAACTTCTGCCGCTGCTGATCGCCATGGTGCGCCGGCCGCACCTGGAGGCAAGCCAGGTTGAGCTGGAGCGCCAGCTCAACCTGCAGACCCTGCAACGCCAGCGTGAGGACCCCTTCCAGCTGGCCCACGACCAGCTACGCGTTCAGCTGTTCGGCCATGGACCCTACGGCCACGATCCGCTGGGGGTGGACAGTGAACTTGACCAGCTTGGACCCGCCCAGCTCGAGGCTGTGCAACCCACGCTGGGCGAGGCCGGAGCTGTGCTGGTGCTCTGCGGAGCCGTGGAGACGCCAGCTCTGGCATCCCTGGAGGCAGCCCTCACGGCGACCCCCTGGACGGTGGCGCCACCGACCGCGGCCCCTGGCCCGGGCGCCACGGCTGGCTCCCGGCTGGAGGGCTGCTGTCAGGACACTGAACAACTGGTGTTGATGCTCGGTGCCGCCACGGTGCCCCTGGGCCATGCCGATGGAGTGGCCCTGCGACTGCTCCAGGCCCACCTGGGTCTGGGCATGTCAAGCCGCCTGTTTGTCGTGATGCGAGAGGAGTACGGCCTCGCCTACGACGTGGGGGTGCACCTGCCGGCGCGACGCGGTGCGACGCCATTCGTGTGGCACCTCTCCAGCTCCAGCGAGCGGGCAGCCCAGGCCTGCCACTGCCTGCTCGACGAATGGCAGCGGCTGCTCCAGCAACCGCTTTCCCCGCAGGAGCTGGACCTGGCCAAGGCCAAGTTTCTGGGCCAGGACGCCATGGGGCGCCAGACCTGCAGCCAGGTCGCTGATCGGCAGGCCCTGGTTATGGGGCACGGGCTGCCCCAGGAGTTTGTGGCAACGAGTCTGGAGCGGGCACGCAGCCTCAGCGCCGATGCGTTGCTGGCGGTGGCCCAGAAGCACCTTCACCGTCCCCATCTGAGCCTCTGTGGACCGCAGGAAGCGCTTGCCAGCGCTGCGGCCGCCTGGCAGAACCACCCACTGGTGGCTGCCTAGCCGGCGGGGCCGTCACTGTCGTTGGCGCACCGCAATGCCATGGCGACGATCAGGAATGTGCCGCGGCGAAACCGCACCGCCAGGGTGTTCTGGGCACGGAGGGCCACCACCTGGCCCACTTCCCCTTCATCCACCAGGTCAGGGGGGCGCAGCATCGGCATGGGGTCGGCCGTCTTGAGATAGGGCAGCCGGGCGACCAGACACACCGAGGCTCCCAGCTCAAAGGACGACGTCGCAGCTTCGGCCGGATCTACTGCCCTGGTGTCCACTGGAATCCCTGCCACCCGCTGGACCGTAGCGCCAGCACGCCACTGGACGGCAAACTGGGCCCAGTGAACCGAGGATCGGGTGAGGGCCCTTGCCACCTGGAGCGGCGCCATTGCCGGCCTTCTGCTGATCCTGGTTGGAGGACTGATTCAGGCGGCAGTGCCCTGGCCGGCCCAAACGGATCCATGGGCCATTGCTCCGCTGCCAATCACCCTGCAGGTTCCGGCGCTGTTGCTCACGGCCTTGGTCTGCGGACCGCGCAGCGCCATGCTCGCCAGCGTGGGCTACCTGAGCCTTGGCCTCTGGCAACTGCCGGTGTTCCACGGCGGTGGGGGGGCGGCCTATCTGCTCGATCCGGGCTTTGGGTTCCTGGCCGGTTTTGTGCCAGCAGCCTGGCTGAGCGGCAAGCTGGCGCGGCAGACCGGCATGAACGATCTGCTGAGACTGCTCGCTGCCGCCCTGGTCGGGCTTGCCGTGCTGCAACTCTGTGGCGTGCTCAACCTTGTTCTGGGCTCAGTGGCAGGTCGCTGGGGTCCAGGGCTGCTGGCTTTGCTGTTCACCTACAGCCTGGCTCCGTTGCCCTCCCAGCTGCTGCTTTGTTGTGCCGTCGCCCTGGTGGCACTGGGACTGCGTCGACTGCTGCTGGTGGAGTCGTGACCGTGCGGCCTCCAGCCGGTCGAGCATCCGGCGCGCGCCGCCGCTGGCTGAGCTATGGCATCGGGTTCGGGGTACTGCTGGTTGATCAGTTGAGCAAGGCCTGGGCCGTGCAGCACCTGCAGGGGCCAGCGGTGAAGCCGCTGCTGCCGGGCCTGCTGGATCTCCACCTCACCTTCAACACCGGCGCAGCGTTCAGCCTGTTCACGGGCTCCACCAGGCCACTGGCGCTGGTGAGCCTGATCGTGGCAGCAGCAGTGGTGGTGTGGCTGCAACGCCAGCGTCAGCTCGGCCTCTGGCGGGCCTGGGCCGTGGGCCTGCTGCTGGGTGGTGCACTCGGCAATGGGATCGACCGCTGGCGCCTTGGCGCTGTGGTGGATTTCCTGGCCCTGGTGCCGATCCGTTTCCCCGTGTTCAACCTGGCCGATGTAGCCATCAACGCCGCGGTGGTCTGCTTTCTGATCGAATTGCTGCTGCAGGAGCGCCAGGGTCCGTGAAACTGCCGGCCCGGCTCTGGCTGGTCGGGGCCGCCGGCCTTGGCGCCCTGCTTCTGCTCAGCTTGTTGCTGCAGCTCTTCAACCAGCTGGTGTGGCAGCTCAGCGCCGTGTTGCCCTACGGATTGGTGGGGCCGGTGCTGCTGCTGCTGCTGGCGCTGGTGGGAGCAGGACTGGCCCAGCTGCTATGGCCCTGGATCCGCGGCTGGCGGCGGCATCGGGTCAGTTCACAGAAGAGCAAGGGATCCCCGCCCCAACTCCCCAACCGCCGGGAGGCTGCGGCACGCAACCTGGAAGCGATTGATCGCACCCTGGAGCAGGTGCGCGATGCGGTGGCCCGCGAGGGCCTGCG
>JBILDP010000110.1:0-7208 GCA_044352535.1 Prochlorococcaceae cyanobacterium | reverse complement strand
TGGCGATCCGGCCTCCCAGCCGCAGCCGAGCCCCGGTCATGCAATACCGCGGCGCCCCCGTATCCACCGAGTCGAACGGCCTGATCGCCAACCCCGGCGGCCATGAGCGGCTGGCCCCCGGCCAGCTGCTGGTGGTGCTGGGCAGCAAGCGGCAGCTGCAGCAGATGCAGGCGCTGCTGGGGCCGGCCCTGCTCAGCGTGGGTCAGATGGCCAGCTGAGGGGGCAGGAGCCATGGCTGAAAGCGCACGGGCGGCGGCCCCACCCCTGGTGCTGGTGCATGGACTCTGGGACAGTCCCAGGCTCTTCCGCCATCTGGTGGAGCGATTGGAGGGACGCCGGGAACCGCTGCTGATTCCCCATTTGCCCCATGGGCTGGGTGTGCGTCGGCTGGAAGACCTGGCGGCGCAGCTGGGCGGCCACATCGAGGCGGCCTTCGGCCATGAACAGCCGATCGACCTGCTCGGCTTTTCGATGGGAGGCGTGATCGCCCGCACCTGGATCCAGCTGCAGGGGGGACACCGCCGCACCCGCAGGTTCGTGAGCGTGGGCAGCCCCCAGCAGGGCACCTGGGTGGCCCAGCCCTGGCCCGGCCGGCTGCTGGCCAGCATCGCCGACATGAAGGTGGGCAGCAGCCTGTTAAAGCGCCTCAATGCCGACCCCAGCCCCCTGGGTCCGATCGACTGCAGCAGCTTCTACTGCGCCGCCGATCTGATGGTGGTGCCGGGCTGGCGCGCCGTGCTGCCGGTGGGGCGGCAGGCGGGCCTGCCGGTGCTCACCCACCAGCAGCTGATCCGCCACCCCGCCGCCCTGACGCCCCTGGTGGCCGAACTGCTGCGGCCATGAGGTCGGTCGCCAACCGCTCAGCGCTGCGCAGGGCGCCCTCGATGCGGCCAAAACCCGGACCAGCCACATAGTCGCCACAGAACCCCACCCGGCTTGCCGGACAGAGGCACAGCTCGCTGGGCAGGCCGGGGGCCACAGGAAAGGCGGCCCCCCAGCGCATCAGCTGGCGGTCGGCGCCCGCCATGGCGGGCGTGCCCACCCAGGGCTCCAGCGCCTGCAGCAGCTGGGTCTCCAGGGTGTCGATCAGCGCCTCCTGGCGCTGCTGATCCGGCGCCAGCCCCAGCAGCCGAGCCGCGGCCGATCGCTCGCCGTAGAGGTTGAGGTGGTCGGCGGCGAAGGTGGCGCTGGAATGGGCCACCACGGCACAGCGGCCATCGGCCAGGGGCTGGATCACCACCCGCTGCAGGCCCCAACGCTGCTGGGCGGTGGCGTCGAACTGGAGCAGATCGAACGGCAGGGCAAGCCACGGGCCGGCCGCATCGGCGGGCAGCAGCAGCAGCAGGTTGGAGCGGGCCTCGAAGCGGATGCCGGCGATCGTGGTGAGCACGTGGTCGAGCTGGAGATCCCCCAGGCCGGCGGCCACCTGGCGCAGGGGCACCGCCGGCCAGCCGAGCATGGCCTGGCTGCGGGGATGGGCCAGCAGGGTGCTGCTCAACACCAGCCAGTCGGCTTCCTGCAGCACCGCCCCCTCGCTATCCAGCAACCGCCAGGTGCCATCCGGAGCCACCGCCAGGTCGCGCACCACCTGGTTGTAGTGGGTTTCCACGGCCGGGCCAGCCAGCTCCAGCAGGCCTCGGCAGAGTTGCTCCATGCCGCCGCGGCCGCGATACAGCTGGCCGGCCAGCAGACCATCGCCGCTGCCGCTGCACAGCCGGGCTTCCCCCTGCAGGGTGGCCACCCTGGCGGTGCAGGGCTCGAGCCAGCCGCCCTCCAGCAGCGGGCGCAGCAACTGGGGCGGTGGCTCGGCGGTGAGGTTGAGCAGGGGCGCCCCGTGATTGACCAGCAGGTCGGGGTCGGTGCGGGAGCGGCGGGTGCTGGCCCGCCCGCCGGGCCCCCGGCCGATCTCCCAGAGGCTCAGGGCACCGCCATGGCCCAGCCGCCGCAGCTGGGCCAGCAGTGCACAGCCCGCCACCCCGGCGCCGATCACGGCAATCGCATGGGCAGGGGGCTGGGGCATTCGCCGGGGTGAGGGCATCCAACCCCTTCAGGATGACAAGGCTTCGTTCCCCATGAATCCCCAAATGGGGACTGGCGACATCGCCGGCCATGGCAGGAGGTTGCTGATGGCAACTCCGGATTGGCCGTGACCCCCAGCCCCAGCAAGTCCCGCCGCCGCAGTCCTGAGGAGAAATACCTGGCCTTCGCCCGCCGACCCAAGCGCGCCGGCAGCAGCTCCCGCTATCGCGGCGTGAGCTTCCGCCAGCAGACCCAGCGCTGGATCGCCCAGGTGTACTGGCGGGGCCGCCGCTACTTCCTCGGCTCCTACGACCGGGAAGACGAGGCAGCAGCCGCCTACAACCGTCACGCCGCCCGGATCATCGGCGAGCTGGCCGTGCTCAACGACCTGCCGGCAGCTGACCAGACCTCAGCACCGGCTGTGTGCGCAGATGCCGACACAGCGCGCCGTTACCGATCAGACCCAGGAGAAGCGACTTAAGAATGACTTAAGATTGACTCTTCAGGTTCGAAGGCCCAGCCATGAACGAGAACCATCCTGTGCTCTTCTCCCTAGGAGCCCAGCTCGAGGAACTCCGCCAGGCCTACGCCCACGACCCCAGCGAACAGAACAGATACCACCTCGTGCGGCTGGAAAGCCTGATTCAGCAGTGGGCCCCCGACCAGGCAGCCCTGCTCAACTGACGCTGTTCCCCCCACCACCCCGACGCGGGCCCCTCCGATCCCAGCCGGCTGACACCCAGGCGTCGAGAGTACGGCCTGAGCAGACTTAGCGTGCAGCCGCCGGCGATGAAGCCCCAGAATCTCGGCCATGCAGCGCCTCGCCGTTTCCTCCGCCAAGGGCCCCTGGTTCACGCTGCAGCAGTGGCGCAAGCAACTCACGGTGCCCCAGTTCACCGTGGTGACCGGCGCGCTGGTGATCCTGCTGGGCACCTTCATTCTGGCCAGCCCCCTCTGTTCCACCGACACCGTGGGCCTGTGGGAAGCCCTGTTCACGGTGACCTCAGCGATCACGGTGACGGGGCTGTCGATCATCGACATCAGCCGCGATCTCACCCCCTTCGGCCAGGTGGCCCTGGCCGGGCTGATCGTGACCGGCGGCCTGGGCCTGATGGCGATCACCACCTTCCTGCAGGGTTTTGTGCAGGGTCGGTCCGGCCTGCGCCACCGGCTGGATCGGGGCCGGGCCCTCGATGAATTCGGCGTGGGCGGCATCGGCCCCACCTTCAACAGCATCCTGATCGCCGGTTTCTCCGTGATGGGGCTGGGCACGGTGGTGCTCTACGCCTTCGGTTTCACCGACATCGAGAACCCGCTGCAGCGCCTCTGGGCCTCCCTGTTTCACTGCATCAGCGCTTACAACAACGCCGGCTTCGGCCTGTGGAGCGACAACCTGGTGCGTTATCGCGACAACCCGGTGGTGTCCGGCGTGATCGGCAGCCTGATCGTGATCGGTGGCATCGGCTGGCGGGTGATCAACGACGTCTGGGTCAAGCGTTTCCGCCTGGCGCGCATCCGCCGCCTCAGCCTGCACACCCGGCTGGTGCTGCGCAGCACCTTGCTGCTGATCGTGATCGGGGCCCTGGGGCTGCTGTTCACCGAGCACTTCGCCAAGGGCGGAGTGGTTTCCGACCTCAGCCTGTGGCAACGCATCCAGGTCACCCTGTTCCAGTCGATCACCACCCGCACCGCCGGCTTCAACACCGTGCCCCTGTCGGTGAAGACCCTCTCGGAAGCTGGCTTGCTGCTGATGATCGTGCTGATGTTCATCGGCGCCAGCCCCGGCGGCACCGGTGGCGGCATCAAGACCACCACCTTCGCCCTGTTGATGGGGGCCACCAAATCCACCCTCCAGGGCCGCAAGCAGGTGGTGATCCGCAATCGGGAGATCCCAGGCGACCTGCTGCTCAAGGCGGTGGGCGTCACCCTGGCCTCCGGACTGTTCGTGCTGCTGATGACCCTGCTGCTGGGCATCGGGCCCACCGCCAGTGGCACGCCCACCGGCACCACCTTCAGCTTTCTGGAAAAGCTGTTCACCTGCATGTCGGCCTTCTGCACCGTGGGCCTCGATCTGGGGGTCACCGCGGAGCTCAACCGCTGGGGTCAGCTGGTGCTGATGGTGGGCATGTTTGTGGGCCGGATCGGGATCATGCTGCTGCTGGCTGCGCTCTACGGCAACCGGCCGCCCGATCGCGTGGGCTATCCCCGCGAAGAACTCTTCCTCTGACGCTGTTTCTCTGACCCTTTGGATCCCATGACCTCATCCCAATCCTGGTGGCAGTGGCGCACGGAGCAGGGGCCCGATCCGGCCGGCTTTGCGGTGATCGGGGTGGGGCGCTTCGGCTCCTCGGTGATCGACGAACTGGTCCGGGCCGGCGCCGATGTGCTGGCGATCGACAACGATCAGCGGGCCGTTGACGCCCTGCGCCAGATCGATCCCTCGATCGAGTGCCGCGTGGTGGACTGCACCGATGAGGAGGCCCTGCGGGCCGCCGGCGTGCTGGAGATGGGCACGGTGGTGGTGGCCATGAGCGAACCGATCGAGGCCAGCGTCACGGCCACCCTGATCGCCAAAGATGCCGCCGGCTCCAAGGTGAAACAGGTGATCGCCCGGGCCACCTCCGACCTGCACATGAAGATGTTGCAGCGGGTGGGTGCCGATCGGGTGGTGTTCCCCTCCAAGATGCAGGGCCACCGCCTCGGCATGGAGCTGGTGCGTCCCAACCTGCTGGAGCGGCTGCGGCTCGACGACCGCAACAGCATTGAAGAGATCCGCGTGCCCCAGTCGTTTGTGGGCCATTCCCTGCGGGATCTCAACCTGCGCAAGAACTACAACGTGAGCGTGCTGGCGGCCGGACCCGACAACAAGCTCACCGTGAACCCCCCGGCCTCCCACGTGCTCGAGGCTGGCGAACTGTTGGTGGTGATGGGCAGCAGTGAGCATCTGGCCCAGCTGCCTGGTGGGTGACGCCGACACCCCAGTGACGTCTGCTGCCTAGAGACTGTCGAGGTCGTCGTCTGGCTGATTCTCCTGCAGCTGACGCTTGGGAATCGAGGTGACCAGCAACTTGTCGACCCGCTTGCCATCCATGTCGACCACCTCGAAGCGATAGCCCTGCCATTCGAAGTGATCGGCTTCACGCGGAATCCGTTCCAGAACGTGCATCACGAAACCAGCAAGGGTGTGGTATCGACCCTCCTGATCTATTCCGAAGATGTCCTGATCGATCAGCTCGGTAAACGCGTCGAGATCGAGACCACCATCCACGAGTAGGGATCCGTCTTCACGGGTCACCACCAAGGGGCCGTCCTCATCCTCCACGGAAGGCAGATCACCCACAATTCCCTCCATCAGGTCGTTAAGGGTGACCAGCCCTTCCACGCCGCCAAATTCACCGGTGACCAGGGCGATGTGAATGCCACTGCGCTTGAACTGCTCAAGCACCGAGAGGGCGCGGGTGCTTTCGGCAACGAAGAGCGGCGGCTGCAGCAACGCCTCCAGATCGATCACTTCGCCGCCGAGTTTCGCGGCCAAGAGGTTGCGCACCCTCACCACTCCCAGAACCGCATCGAGACTTCCCCTGCCAACCGGGAAGCGGGAATGGCTGCTCTGGAGCACCTCCTGGAAACTCTCATCCAGGGGCTCCTCCACATCCAGCCAGCAGATGTCGGTGCGTGGCGTCATCAGGCTCTTGATCGTGCGGTCGCCTAGGCGCAACACCCGCTGCACCATGTCGTGCTCCACCTCCTCAAACACACCGGAGTCGGTGCCCTGTCGAAACAGGGCCTTGATTTCGTCCTCCGTGATCTCGGGTTGGCCACTGGAGGTCACCCCGAACATCTTCAGAAGAGCATCGGTGGAGTGGCTGAGCAGATGAACCACAGGGGCACTCACCCGCGACAGCCAGCGCATGCTCGGGGCCATGGCGCAGGCCAGCTGCTCAGGGTTGGCCAGGGCCAGGCGTTTGGGCACCAGCTCACCCACCACCACCGACAGATAAGTGATCACCACCACAACCAGCCCGAAGCTGAGGGCCTCGCTGTAGGGAGCCACAACGGGTAACCGCTCGAGCCAGGCATCCAGCTGTCGAGCCACGGTGGCCCCCCCCACAGCTCCGCTGAGGATGCCGATCAGGGTGATGCCGATCTGAACGGTGGAGAGGAACTGGTTGGGGGAGTCAGCCAGTCTCAGGGCCAGCCTGGCGGAGCGTCGTCCCTGTTCCGCAAGCTGCTCCAATCGGTGGCGACGGGAGGAAATGATCGCAATCTCCGTGCCGGAGAACAGGCCATTGGCAATGATCAACAGCAGGATGACCAGGATGTCGAGGGCCAAGTCGCGCGTCATCTGCAGGGATCTGCCCCAAGTAAAGCGGTTGACTCACATCCACCGTCGCAGGCGAGCAACAAACGGCGATCGATCGCGCTCAATCCTGGAAACGGGCTAGCGTTTAAAGCCTGGACGGCAGAGCGCATGCCATGCCCCCAATGTGGCTGCCGGCTGGTGTCTCCCTCCCGCCTCGGGCCCAGCAAGCTGATCTGCAGCGACTGTGGCCGGCCCATGGATGCCCGTCTCACTCCCAAAAGTCCACTGGCCGGCTGGCGCCCCAAGGCAATCGCCGTGTTGATTCTTGTGCTAGGCCTGAGCATTGCCGGGCTGGTGATGCTGCGCGAGCAAGTAAGCGGTGAATCAGAGACCCTCAGCAGCCCGGCCACCGAGGAGTCTGAGTCACAACGGGGCGAGTGAGCTGGTGGTAGAGGCTTCAGCGACTCTGGGATCGCCGCCACAGGCGCAGCAAAGCCCTGCCTCCGAGCCATAACCCAGCCAGCAGAAGACCGGCGGCGATGCTGACCACCAGGATCCGGCTGAAGGGCTTGATCATTCCCTCCACCTGGGCATAGCCGCTGCCCAGGGCCTTGCCGGCCATGGTGAGAAACAGCAGCCAGAGCAGGCTGCCGGCGGTGGTCCAGGCCAGAAACAGGGGCTGGGGCATCAGCTCAATGCCGGCGGGTAGCGACACAAAGGTGCGCACGCCGGGAATGATCCGCCCCCAGAACACCACCGCCACGCCGTGGCGGTTGAACCAGCGCCGACTGCGGGCCAGATCCTCGGGCCGAAGACCAAACCAGCGTCCGTGGTTCGCCAACCACTGCTCCAGCCGCTGTTCGTTGATCATTCGCCCGATGCCGTA
>JBILDP010000109.1:0-7303 GCA_044352535.1 Prochlorococcaceae cyanobacterium | reverse complement strand
TGCAGCGCAGTCCGTTTTGCAACCAGTGCCCGGCCGAGCTGGCCGACCGGCTTGAGGCCTGTCTGGAGCTGATTCCCGCCACCTGCCACCTGCTGCTGGTGAATCCGGCCAAGCCCGATGGCCGCCTGCGCACCACCAAGACCCTCCAGAAACTGGCGAAGGCCACTGCCCAGCAGCTACCCGAGCAGGCCAGCGCCGGAGCAGTGTTCGAGCGCAGCTTTGCCCTGCCGGCGATCTGGGATGGGGCGGGCCTGGTGGAGCTGGTGCAACGCACGGCCCGGGAGCTTGGCCTGGCGCTCGAGCCCGCTGCCGCCGAAGCACTGGCCGACGCCATCGGCAGCGACAGCGCCCGCCTGGCCAGCGAGCTGGAGAAGCTGAGTCTGTTTGCCAATCCGATCACCCTGGCCGCCGTGCAGGCCCTGGTGGGGGGGCAGACCACCAGTGCCCTGGCCGTGGGCGACGCCCTGCTGGCGGGCAATCCCGCCGACGCCATCGCGCTGGTGGATGCCCTGCTGGCCGCCAACGAACCGGCCCTGCGCATCATCGCCTCTCTCACCAGTCAGATCCGCGGCTGGCTCTGGGTGGCGCTGCTGGACCAGAAAGGCGAAGCCGACGTCGCCGTCATCGCCAAGGCGGCCGGGATCGGCAACCCCAAGCGCATCTACGTGATGCGCAAGCAACTCCGCGGCCGTCGACCACCCCTGCTGCTGCGCCTGCTGGGTCAGCTGCTTGAGGTGGAGGCGAGCCTCAAACGCGGCCGCGATCCCGGCGATGCCTTCCGCGAGGGCTTCCTGCTGGCGAGCGCTCACGGATAATCGGCCGTTGATCCGCGACTGCCGCCGCGCGCCCCGCCATGGCCCTGTTGGTACAGAAGTTCGGCGGCACCTCCGTGGCCGATGTGGAGCGGATCCAGGCCGTGGCCCGGCGTATCGCCCGCTGCCGCGAAGACGGCCACGAGCTGGTGATCGTGGTGTCGGCCATGGGCCACACCACCGACGAGCTCACCGGCCTGGCCCGGGCGATCACCGCCAGCCCTCCCCAGCGGGAGATGGACATGCTGCTGGCCACCGGCGAACAGGTGTCGATCGCCCTGCTGTCGATGGCGCTGCATGCCCTGGGGGTGCCCGCCACCTCGATGACGGGCACCCAGGCAGGCATCGTCACCGAGTCGGCCCATGGCCGGGCCCGCATCCTGGAGATCCGCACCGAGCGGCTGCGCCACCTGCTGGGCGAAGGCCAGGTGGTGGTGGTGGCGGGCTTCCAGGGCACCAGCAACTCCGCCGCCGGCACCCCAGAGATCACCACCCTCGGCCGCGGTGGCTCCGACACATCGGCGGTGGCCCTGGCTGCGGCCCTCGGGGCCGACGCCTGCGAGATCTACACCGATGTGCCGGGGGTGCTCACCACGGACCCGCGCAAGGTGGCCGACGCCCAGCTGATGGAGCAGGTGAGCTGCAACGAGATGCTGGAGCTGGCCAGCCTCGGCGCCGCCGTGCTGCACCCGCGGGCCGTGGAGATTGCCCGCAACTATGGCGTGCCGCTCGTGGTGCGTTCCAGCTGGAGCGACCAGCCCGGCACACGCCTCACCAGTGGCGCCGGCAGGCCGATCGGCCACGGAGGCCTTGAACTGGGCAAGCCGGTGGATGGCGCCGAGCTGGATGAGCACCAGGCGGTGATCGCCCTGGCCCATGTGCCCGATCGCCCGGGGGTGGCAGCCCGGCTGTTTGAGGCCCTGGGCAGCGCCGGCCTCAACGTGGACCTGATCGTGCAGGCCACCCATGAGGGCGCCTCCAACGACATCGCCTTCACCCTGCCAGAAGCCGACCTGGACCGCGCCGAGCTGGTGTGCCGCGAGGTGCTGGCGGGTCTGGGGGCAGCCCCGGGCGAAGCGGGCGGCGCCCAGCTCAGCGCCGAGGCAGGCCTGGCCAAGCTCAGCATCGCCGGAGCGGGCATCATGGGGCGGCCAGGCGTGGCCGCACGCCTGTTCGACACCCTGGCCCGCACCGGCATCAACCTGCGCCTGATCGCCACCAGCGAGGTGAAGGTGAGCTGCCTGGTGAGCGGCCAGCAGGCGGGCAAGGCCCTGCGCGCCGCCGCGGAAGCCTTTGAGCTCAGCGACAGCCAGCTGCGGCACAACCCGGAACCCTGCCACCTGGACGATCCGGCCGTGCGCGGCGTGGCCCTGGATCTGGGCCAGGCCCAGGTGGCCGTGCGCCGCGTGCCCGATCGGCCCGGCACCGCCGCGGCCGTCTGCCGGGCCCTGGCCGATGCCGGCATCAGCGTGGAGGCGATCGTGCAGTCGGAGCGCAGCCACCGCGAGCCCGGCTCTGGCGAGCAGGCCCAGCTCAGCCGCGACATCAGCTTCACGCTCAAACGCGACGACAAGCCGCGGGCCGAGCAGGCCCTGGCAGCCCTGTTGAAGCAATGGCCGGGTGCCCGCTTTGAAGAGGGAGCCGCGATCGCCCGGGTGAGCGCGGTGGGGGCCGGCATGCCCTGCACCCCCGGCACCGCCGCCCGCATGTTCCGGGCCCTGGCCGATCAAGCGATCAACATTGAGCTGATCGCCACCAGCGAGATTCGTACCAGCTGCGTGGTGGCTGAAGTCGACGGGGTGCGAGCCCTGCAGGCCGTACACGCCGCCTTCGAGCTGGGCGGTGCCATCACCCACAGGGCTGAAGGCAGCGAAGCCCCGGTATGACTGCAGACCTCAGGCCTTGCCCACCAGCTTCTGGCGCAGCCCCTTGATCCGGTCCCGCAGATTGGCGGCTTCCTCGAACTCCAGGTTCTTGGCGGCGGTTTTCATCTTGTCTTCCAGCTGCTGAATCAGCTCGGGGAGTGAATCGAGCGGCACCTCGTTGTGCTCAGCCTGTTCGGTGGCCTGCTCCAGCTGCTCGTCGTTGAGCCGGCGTGACACCTCCAGAAACGCCAGGATCGAATTGCCAGCCCGCTTGCCCGCCGGAGTGGGGGTGATGCCGTGTTTGTCGTTGTAGGTCTGCTGGATGGCGCGGCGGCGCTCGGTTTCCTCGATCGCCTTGGCCATTGAATCGGTGAGGTTGTCGGCATAGAGCAACGCCACCCCCTCCACGTGACGAGCAGCACGGCCGATGGTCTGGATCAGCGAGCGCTCGGCACGCAGAAAACCCTCCTTGTCGGCATCGAGGATCGCCACCAGCGACACCTCCGGTAGATCGAGGCCCTCGCGCAGCAGGTTCACACCCACCAGCACGTCGTACTCGCCATTGCGCAGATCTTGAATGATCTCGATCCGCTCGATCGAGTGGATCTCTGAGTGCAGGTAGCGCACCCGCACGCCGTTCTCGGCCAGGTAGTCGGTGAGATCTTCAGCCATGCGCTTGGTCAGCGTGGTCACCAGCACCCGCTCCTGCTTCTCGGCCCGCACGCGGATCTCGCCCAGCAGATCGTCCACCTGGCCATCGGTGGGCCGCACCTCCACGATCGGATCGAGCACACCGGTGGGCCGGATCACCTGTTCCACCACCTGTCCCTTGCTCTCGGCCAACTCCCAGTTCCCCGGGGTGGCACTCACAAAGATGCTCTGGCGCGCCTTCTGCCAGAACTCCTCCCCCTTGAGCGGCCGGTTGTCGGCGGCGCTGGGCAGGCGGAAGCCGTGCTCGATCAGCACCTGCTTGCGCGACTGGTCGCCGTTGTACATCGCCTGCAGCTGACTGCAGGTCACGTGGGATTCGTCGACGACCAGCAGCCAGTCGTCGGGAAAGTAGTCGATCAGGCATTCGGGCGGCGTGCCCGCTTCGCGACCGGCCAGGTGACGGGCGTAGTTCTCCACGCCATTGCAGTAGCCCACCTGCTCGAGCATCTCCAGGTCGTAGGTGGTGCGCTGCTCCAACCGCTGGGCCTCCAGCAGCCGGCCCTGGCTGTTGAGCACATCGAGGCGCTCACGCAGTTCGGCGCGAATCGCCTTCATCGCATCGGCCAGCCGCTCCTTGGGGGTCACGAAGTGCTTGGCCGGATAGATATTGATCGCTTCCAGGCTCTGCAGAATCTCGCCGGTGGTGGGATCCACATAGCGGATCGCTTCCACCTCGTCGCCAAACAACTCGATCCGCACCAGCCGGTCTTCGTAGGCCGGGCCGATCTCCAGCACATCGCCGCGCACCCGGAACCTGCCACGGGAGATCTCGATGTCGTTGCGGGAGTACTGGTTGTTCACCAGGTCCCGCAGGGAGCCGCGCAGGTTGAGCGTGTCGCCCACCTGGAATTTCACCGCCGCCTTGAGGTATTCGCTGGGGATGCCGAGGCCGTAGATGCAGCTGATCGAGGCCACCACGATCACATCGCGGCGTTCAAACAGCGATCGGGTCGCCGAGTGGCGCAGCATGTCGATCTCTTCGTTGATCGAGGCCGTTTTGGCGATGTAGGTGTCGGAGACGGGCACATACGCCTCCGGCTGGTAATAGTCGTAGTAGGAAATAAAGTATTCAACGGCGTTGTTCGGGAAGAACTCCCGCAGCTCGTTGCAGAGCTGGGCCGCCAGGGTCTTGTTGTGGGCCAGGACCAGGGTGGGTCGACCGGTGCGGGCGATCACATTGGCGATCGTGAACGTCTTGCCGGTGCCGGTGGCACCGAGCAGCGTCTGGTAGCGCTCGCCGCCCTCAACGCCGGCCACCAGCCCCCTGATCGCCTCGGGCTGGTCGCCCTTGGGCTCATAGGGGGCATGGAGCTGGAAGAGACTGGCCATCAGGCCATTGTCGGCCAGATCAGCCTGGCGCCGCGGCCCACAGTGGGTGCGGATCTCAGGCCATTGGCAGACCGCTCATCATGGCCGTGGCACGGGTGAAGTCGACATCCAGACCCAGGATGCGCAGGATCACGGTGGAGAGCACGGTGTAAACAATGCCACCGAGAATGGCGCTCACCACACCGTTCTTGAGGCGGAAGCCCTGGATCAGCCAGGCCGCGAGGCCGAACAGGATCACGGTGATCAGCCAGTTGAACAGGAAACTCACAGGGCTGATCAGCCCACCCAGGCTGGTGACGGCCCACACGGGACCCAGCACGAGCTTGAGAGGCCAGATCAGCAGGGTGCCCAACAGGCCGATCACCACAGCGGCAAGCAGGGCCACAGGAAAACTGCTCACCTCCACGCCGAGGGGCAGCCAGGCCACGATCAACAGCACGATGGCCCGGATCGGCCATTGCAGGAGCCACACCAGAGAACCCATGAAAACGATGCAGGGATCAATCCCCGCAAGGTAGTCATGGGTTCAGGCGGTTACAACACGAGTTGCGTCAACCGGCAATGGTTGCGTCGACAGCGGCTCCCTGGGCGCTGCCAAGGGCCTCGCGCAGACCACGCACCACGGCCACCATCGACAGCTCGTCGTCCAGCCTGTTGATCGCCGAACCCACACCCACGCCAGCAGCGCCGGCAGCGATCGCCATCGGCACGGTGACCGCCGAGAGGCCGGAGGCGCACAGCACCGGTGCATGGGTGCCGGCGGCCTGCAGCGCCCGGCTGATGCTGTGGGCTGCCGCCAACGTGGGGGCAGCCTTCTCGATCAGGCCGAGACTGCCGGCACTGAAGGGCCTGGCGCTCGTGCCGCCTTCGGTCTGGATGATGTCGGCACCGGCGGCCACCAGATCCACCGCCAGCAGCTCCTGCTGATCCAGGGGCAGCACATGGGGCACGGTGACGCTCAGCACCACCGCGGGCAACAGGGCACGGGTGCGGCGGGTGAGCTCCAGCACCTCTGCGGCATCGAAGATGCGACCGAGGGGATAGAAGGCGTCGTAGTTGCCGATCTCCACCAGGGCGGCACCGGCCTCCACGGCAGCGGGGAACAGCTCTGGATCCACAGCGCTCACGCAGATCGGCAGACCGGAAGCGGCGGCGGCCTTGCGCACCAGCTCAGGGTCGCAGGCCACATCGATCAGATCGGCACCGCCGCGGCCGGCGGCCCGGCTGATGCGCTCCACACTGGCGGCGTCGAAGTTGGTGAGGCCGGCAATCACCTTGAGGGCGCGGCCCTCGGCCAGGGCCTTGCGCAGGGAAGCGGGCAGCTGGGCGAGACGCGACATTCCAGAGGGGAGCACAGTGGATCGATTCTCCCACGGCGCACCAGAACCGCTCTGGGCGCACCGATGGCCATGGCCGAGCGCTGGAGCCCCGACCATCTGCGCCTGCATCGCCGGCTGCTGCGTGATCCGGCGCTGCTGCCAACCGGCGCCAGGGTGCTGGTGGCCGTCTCAGGCGGTCAGGACTCGATGGCCCTGCTGGCGCTGCTGCTGGACATGCAGCGGCTGCACCACTGGCCGTTGCTGCTCTGGCATGGAAATCACAACTGGCGACCGGAGGCGGGGGAGCAGGCACGCCAACTGGCCGCCTGGGCTGCAGGCCAGGGGCTGCAGATCCGGGTTGACACCTGGGCCAGCCCAGCCCATGGGGAGGCCGCCGCCCGGGCCTGGCGCTACAACGCCCTGGCGCGGGCCGGCCTGCAGCTGGGCGCCCAGCGCGTGGCCACCGGTCACACCGCCTCAGACCGGGCGGAGACCCTGCTGCTCAACCTGGCCCGCGGCAGCCACCGCCGCGGACTGGGCAGCCTGGCGACCCGGCGGGGGTTGGATGACGTCAGCCGAGAGCCGGACAGCCTGGGATCCAATGGCGGAGGAGAACTGGAACTGGCGCGTCCTCTGCTGGGTTTCAGCCGAACTGACACCGCCCGGATCTGCACGGAGCTGGGGCTGCCCGTTTGGATCGATCCCTCCAACCACGATCCACGCTTCAGCCGCAACCGCATTCGCCGCGAGGTGGTGCCCGTGCTGGAGCAGCTGCACCCTGGCGCCGAGCGGCGCATCAGCGCCCTGGCGGAACGCCTCTCCGAAGAGGAAGCCTGTCGCGGAGAGCTGCTGGAACTGGCCCTGCAGGCGGTGCTGACGGAACAGCCCGATGCCCTGCGACTGCCCGCACTGCTGGCCTGCTCGCCGGCCCTGCAGCGAGACCTGATGCAGCACTGGTTGCGGAACCGCATGGGCCAGGCCCTGCCCGCCAGCCAGCTGGAGACCCTGCTGGCGCGACTGAACCCGCTGGGGGGCAGGGACAAGGGCAAGGGCGCCGGCGCCGGGGAAATGCAGCTGGCCGGCGGTTGGCGATTGCGGTGGCGTCACTCCACACTCAAGCTGAACCAGGAACCTGGAGCTGGCGGTGATGGGGGCCAATCGGGTGAGTGTGCGCGATGAGTCAGCTGCGATGGGTGCCGCGTTGACTGTTTTGCGATGACTGTTCTGCGATGACTGTTCTGCGATGAGCCCCGCGCCCGATCCGCGG
>JBILDP010000008.1:0-23779 GCA_044352535.1 Prochlorococcaceae cyanobacterium | reverse complement strand
GGCGGTGATGGGGGCCAATCGGGTGAGTGTGCGCGATGAGTCAGCTGCGATGGGTGCCGCGTTGACTGTTTTGCGATGACTGTTCTGCGATGACTGTTCTGCGATGAGCCCCGCGCCCGATCCGCGGTCTGAGGAACTGCAACAGCGCTACGCCGCCATTGAGCAGGTTTACGCCGCGCAGGACTGGCCTGAAGTGGAGGCCCGCTGCCGCAGCCTGCTGGCCGAAATCCCAGATTTACCAGGCGATCCGCTTCGCCAGCGCGTGCTGTTGCTACTGGCCCACACCCAGCTCTACGGCAGCGGTGATCCGGCTGGCGCCGCCAGCCTCTACCGGGCCGTGCTGGCCGCGGAGGCCGAAACGGTGCTGGCCGACATGGCCATGCAGGGCCTGGCCAGATGTGGCGAGCCCTTCCGGCAACCCGAACCCGAGCTGGATGAACCGGTCGGTGCTGATGGTGGGGAGGGGACCGTGCCTGGCCATGCCGTGGCCGCGTGGGATCACGCTTCGAGCGACCCGGCCATGCCCTGGCTGCAGGAACTCAGCAGCGCTGAAATCGCCCAGGCGAAGCCGGTGGAGCCAGCCGTGCTCCGGGCCCCTTTCCAAGAGCCTGCGCCCGGTGCATCACCGGATCAGCAGACGCTTGGGATGGATCCCGGTGTTCCGGGGTGGGCCCTGCGGCGCTCCGCTGACGATCCAGCACTGCCAGGCCACACAGCCTCCGCGGAGCCCGAGACAGCGACGGAGCCTGTGGAGGTGGTGGCAGAGCCCGAGCAGATTGATCTGGCCCTGGCCGACCCAGAGCGCCGCAACACGATCACGCTGGCAGTCGCTGAAGGGATTGCTGCGGCGATTGGAGCTGAACAGCTGGGTGCCGAGACACGGGAGTCGGCACCTGATGTGTTCAGAGCCGATCACCAGGCCGATGACGCAGCTGAGCTCTCAAAGGGACTGCTGCGGGTGCTGATTGAGGGCAATCAACCTGGGCTGCAATCCACTCACAGGTCCTCCCGGGCAAGCTGATTTGCGGCGCCGGATCGCCGCCTCCGTGCCGCACAGGTCGGGGGCGGTCCCTGCACTTGCAGCTTTGGATCAAAGGGGGGATCGGGCCGCGCCCCCCCCCTGTGATCCAGCGGCTGCGCAAGCGGGGCTCAGCTGGCGGCGGCGGAGCGACGGCGGCGGGTGCGGCCGGCGATCTCGGGCTCGGGGGCAGGCACTGCCTTGGCCGCGACCTCGGCAGGGGATGCCTTGGCAGGCGCAGGAGCAGCGACAGCTGCGGTAGCGCCAACCGCGGCCAGTTCCCGACTGGGCTGGGGAGCACGGTTGCCGCCACGGCCACCGTCCCGGCCGCCATCGCGACCACCGTCCCGACCACCGCGACCACGGGGTGCGGGGCGTGAGTCAGGTTCGGCATCGGCTCGGCCCTTGTAGGCCGGGGTACCGGCGGGGGCAGGCTGCACCAGGCAGATGATCAACGGCTCAATCTGCAGCTCGCGACGCAGCCGGCGCTGCAGGCCCAGCTCCACCTCGCGCTGCACACCCACCCAGTCAACATCAGGAGCCTGGCCGCCCGTGTTGCGGCAGAGCTGCTTCCAGCGATTCTCCAGCACCCAGGTGATCTCCCGCTCTGCCCAGAGGCTGAGCTTGCGGGCATCGGCGGTGGTCACAACACCGCGCAGATTGACACGGGGCGGAGCTGCCATCACGCCATCGGTACTGATCGCCGCCAGCAGGGTGATCACGCCGTCTTCGGCGAGTTGCTGGCGCTCCTTGAGCACGCGGGCATCCACGATGCCGTTGCGGGAGGCGTCGAGCAGTTCGATACCTGCCTTCACCGGATCGCCCTTGCGGATCGAATCGGCGGTGAGCTCCACCACATCGCCGTTGTCGATGATCAGGATGTTGTCGGCCGGCACGCCCATCGACTGGGCGGTCTTGCTGTGGCACTGGAGCATGCGGTGCTCACCATGCACCGGCACGAAGAACTTCGGCCTGGTGAGCGCCAGCATCAACTTCTGGTCTTCCTGGCAGCCGTGGCCTGACACGTGAATGCCCTCGCCCTTGCCGTAGACCACCTTGGCGCCCAGCATCATCAGCCGATCCACCGTATTGACCACCGAGATGGTGTTGCCCGGAATCGGACTGGCCGAAAAGATGATGGTGTCGGTGGACTTCACCTGCACCTGGGGGTGCTCACCGCGAGAGATTCGACTGAGGGCGGCCAGTGGCTCGCCCTGGCTGCCGGTCATCAGCAACAGGGTTTCGCGATCGGGCAGATCACGGATCTGCTTGATCGGCACAAACAGTTCGTCGGGGGCGCGCATATAACCCAGCTCCCGTGACTTGGCGATCACATTGAGCATGGAACGGCCCAGCAGACCCACCTTGCGGCCGTTCTTGAGGGCCAGCTCCAGGATCATCGCCACCCTGTGAATCGAGCTGGCGAAGGTGGTAATGATCACCCGGCCGTCGGCTTGGGCGATGTGGCGATCCAGATTGGGGAACACCGCCCGCTCGCTGGGGGTGAAGCCAGGAACCTCGGCGTTGGTGGAATCACTGAAGAGACACAGCACACCCTGCTCGCCATGGTGGGCGAGACGGGCCATGTCGAAAGTCTCGCCATCCACCGGGGTGTGGTCAAACTTGAAGTCACCGGTGAAGATCACCGTGCCCACGGGGGTGGTGATGGCCAGCGAGAAGCTGTCGGCCATCGAGTGGGTGTTGCGGATGAACTCCACCGAGAAGTGCTGCCCCACCTTCACCACGTCGCGGGGAGCAATGGTCTGCAGCACGGTGCGATCCATCACACCGGCCTCTTCCATCTTGCCGGTGAGCAGCGAAAGGGCCAGGCGCGGCCCGTAGATCACCGGGATATTGAAGTTTTTGAGGTGGTGAGAAATACCACCGATGTGATCCTCGTGACCATGGGTCACGATCATGCCGCGGATGCGCTTCTGGTTTTCCTTCAGATAGCTGGTGTCCGGCATCACCACATTGACGCCGTGCATGCCATCACTGGGGAAGGCCAGTCCAGCATCAACAAGCATGATGTCGTCGCCGTATTCGAACACGCAGGTGTTCTTGCCGATCTCATGCAAGCCACCGAGGGGGATAACCCGCAGGGCTGGAGTGGCGGACTTGTTGGAACTATGACCGTTTGAACTGGGCATGGGTTAGGTGTCTGGGTGAACCGAATTGAGAGCCCGGAGCGCCGAAAGAGGCGAGCGGAACAAAACGAGGACGGAAACGAGAAGGTGGAAGAAAGACGTGAACAAATGTGCTGACCACGGGTCAGCGCTTCAGCCTTGGCGTCAGGTGGGACGCAGGGCGGCCAAGGTTTCGGAGAGGCGTTGTTTCACAGCGTCGCTGGCGGAAATCAGGGGCAAACGGGGGGCACCCACGGGCCAGCCGGTCAGTTCAAGGGCGGCTTTGACGGGGATTGGGTTGGTGGTGGCGAACAGGGCCCTGCACAGGGGCAACAGCTGCTCATGCAGGTTCAGGGCCGTGGCGCCATCGCCCGCCAGGAAGGCACTGATCATGCGGCTGATCTGGGGGCCAGCCACGTGGCTGGCCACACTCACCACCCCCACCGCGCCCACCGCGAGCATCGGCAAGGTGAGGGCGTCGTCGCCGGAATAGATGGCCAGTCGATCGCCACACAGTCCGCGCAGGGCACTCACCTCCTCGGTGGTGCCGCTGGCGGCCTTGAAACTCACCACATTGGGGCAATCCAGCAGCAGGGCCGTGGTTTCAGGCGCCAGGCTGGTGCCGGTGCGGCCGGGGATGTTGTAAAGCATCAGCGGCAGCTCGGGAGCCGCCCCGGCGATGGCGCGGAAGTGGGCCTCCAGTCCCTCCTGGGGCGGCTTGTTGTAGTAGGGCACCACCACGAGGGCGCCGTCGGCACCGAGTGCCGCCGCTTCACGGGTGGCCTCGATCGCCTCGGCGGTGCAGTTGCTGCCGCTGCCGGCGATCAGCTTGGCGCGGCCGCCCACGGCGCCCTTCACGGCCGCAAACAGCTCGTGCTGCTCGGCCCAGCTGAGGGTGGGCGACTCACCGGTGGTGCCACACAGCACCAGGCCGTCGGAGCCATGGGCCACCAGGTGATCGGCCAGACGAGCAGCCAGCTCCAGATCCACGCCGCCATCAGCGCGGAACGGAGTGACCATGGCGGTCACCACCCGGCCGAAGGGGGCATTGGTCCAGGGCTGGGGCGAGGCCATGCTCAAGCGGCCCTCCCGGCTTCAGAGCGCTCGAGCAACAGCTCGGCGATCTGAACGGCGTTGAGGGCCGCGCCTTTGCGGATCTGGTCGCCACAGAGCCAGAGCTCGAGGGCGTTGGCGTCGCTGAGGTCCTGGCGGATGCGGCCCACCGCCACCGGATCCCGACCGGTCACGTCGGTGGGCATGGGGAAGCGGTTGGCCTCAAAGTCTTCCAGCAGCTCCACTCCAGGGGCCGCCTCCAGCAATGCGCGGGCCTCAGCCACAGGGAACGGCTCGAAGAACTCGATGTTGACGGCCTCGGAGTGGGCCCGCAGCACCGGCACCCGCACACAGGTGGCCGAGAGACGCAGATCGGGCAAGCCCATGATCTTGCGGGTTTCGTTGAGCATCTTGAGCTCCTCCTCGCAGTAACCGTTGGGCTGCAGGGGGGAGTTGTGCAGGAAGAGGTTGAAGGCGAGCGAGTGGGGCAGCACCTCACTCACCGGCTCGCCGCCGTCGAGCACGGTGCGGCTGAGCTGGCGCAGCTCCTCCATGGCCCGGGCACCCGCGCCGCTGGCGCTCTGGTAAGTGCTCACCACCACCCGCTTGATCATCCGGCGGGCCTGCAAGGGCGCCAGGGCCAGGGTGAGCAGGATCGTGGTGCAGTTGGGGTTGGCGATAATCCCCTGGTGCCCAAAGGCAGCCTCGGGATTCACCTCCGGCACCACCAGCGGCACAGCCGGATCCAGACGGAAGGCACTGGAGTTGTCGATCACCACGGCACCGGCCGCAGCGGCCACCGGGCCCCACTGCCGGGAGGCCGAGCCACCGGCCGAAGCGAGCACCACGTCGACCCCGGCGAAGGCCTCCGCGCTCACCGGCTGAATGGTGAGCTCCTGGCCCTGCCAGTGCAGGGACTGGCCGGCAGAGCGGGGCGAAGCCAGCGGAATCAGCTCAGCGACTGGAAAGTGACGCTCTTCGAGCAGCTGCAGCAGCTCCTGGCCCACGGCGCCGGTCACACCGAGGATGGCAACCCTCAGGGGGCGATTGGGCAGGCGTGTAGGAGCGATCAGGGAAGCGGTCTGGGCGACGGCCAAAGGAAACGAAAATTAGGGGCGAAAGCAGGGCTCAGGTTGCTGCTGGACGTGGACGCCCCAACCGGGCAATCAACAGGGCAGGCAATGGGAGCAAACCGATCGAGCTGGGGGTAGGAAGCTCGCTGGGGAAACCAAGAAACAGGGCCCAGGTCGCGCCCGGATGCCTGAACTTGATGATGTGATCTGGGTCACACCCTACGACGAATTGCGGCGCAGGGAGAGGGGGCAGACCACTTTCTAGGATCGGGGGCTGCATAGATCCGCCATGAGTCCTGCCGCCAGCACCAAAGCCGCCCAGAGCAACCCTGATCTGCAGGTGAAGGTGAGCCCCCGGCCAGGGAGCCGGGTGGCCCTGGAGCTGGCCATCCCCGGCAGCCGCACCCAGGCCTCCCACGAGGCCGCCGTGCAGAAGCTGAGCCGCACCATCAAGCTGCCCGGCTTCCGCCAGGGCAAGGTGCCGAGGCCGGTGCTGCTGCAGCAGATCGGGCCCCTCCGCATCCGGGCCACGGCTCTCGAGGAGCTGGTGGATGCCGCCTTCCGCGATGCCCTGGCCACCGAAGACGTGGCCGCCATCGGCCGGCCCGAGCTGAGCGAGGGCTTTGAAGTCGTGCTGGAGCGCTTTGAGCCCGGCAGTGAGCTCAGTTTCACCCTGGAGCTCGATGTGGAGCCCACCCCCAGCCTCAAGAAGACCAAGGGTCTCAAGGCCGAGGCCGAGGCGATCAGCTACGACCCCACTCGGGTGGATGAGCTGATCGAGCAATCCCGCAAGCAGCTGGCCACTCTGGTGCCAGTGGAGGGTCGTGCCGCCGAGAGCGGCGACGTGGCGGTGCTGAGCTTCAGCGGCGTCTTCGCCGACACTGACGAATCGATCAGTGGGGGCAGCAGCGACGCCCTGGAGGTGGAGCTGGAGGACGGCCGGATGATCCCCGGCTTCGTGGAGGGGGTGATCGGCATGGCCGTGGGCGACACCAAGACGGTGGATTGCCAGTTCCCGGAGAGCTATCCGCAGGAAGACGCCGCCGGTCGCAAGGCCCGCTTTGAGATCACCCTCAAGGACCTCAAGACCCGCGAAATGCCGGCCCTCGACGACGCCTTCGCCCAGCAGGCGAGCGACAAGCAGACCCTGGCCGAGCTGCGCACCGACCTGGAAACCCGCCTCAAGGAAGACGCCGAGCGCCGCGCCAAGGCCGCACGCCACGACGCCCTGCTCAGCGCCCTGGTGGAGGAGCTCGAGGTGGAACTGCCGGAAACCCTGATCCAGCAGGAGGTGCGCGACCTGATCGAACAGACGGCCGGCCAGATCGCCCAGCAGGGCATGGATGTGAAGAAGCTGTTCACCCCCGACCTGGTGCGCTCACTGATGGACACCTCCCGGCCGGAGGCTGAATCACGCCTGAGGAGGAGCCTGGCCCTCAAGGCCCTGGCCGCCACCGAATCGATCGAGGTGGCCGCAGAGGAGCTGGAGGCCAAGGTGAAGGAGATCAGTCGCGGCCTGAGCCAACAGGGCAACATCGACCCTGAGCGGCTGCAGGCCGTGGTGGCCGACGACCTGCTGCAGGAAAAGCTGCTCGACTGGCTGGAAGCCAACAGCACGATCACCGAAAAGGCGGCAAGCGAAGAGCCGGCGACCGAGAAGGCAGCAGCCAAGAAGGGCGGCGGCAAAAAAGCCGCCAAGGCCGACGCCGAAGCCTGATCACAGCACCCGGCCCAGCCCCATAGATTGCTTTTACTAGCCCGTCACTCCGCGTGATCGACGCAACCCTCCACCACCCGATCCATAGCCACTGGTCGGGGAGCCCGTGGGCAGCCCCCGGGGTGCTGCCCACGGTGGTGGAGCAGTCGGGCAAAGGCGAGCGAGCCTTCGATATCTACTCGCGCCTGCTGCGCGAGCGAATCATCTTTCTTGGCACCGGCATCGATGACGCCGTGGCCGACGCCCTTGTGGCCCAGCTGCTGTTTCTCGAGGCGGAAGACCCAGAGAAGGACATTCAGATCTACATCAATTCACCAGGCGGCTCGGTCACAGCCGGCCTGGCGATTTACGACACCATGCAGCAGGTGGCGCCTGACGTGGTGACCATCTGCTACGGCCTGGCCGCCTCCATGGGGGCCTTTCTCCTCTCGGGTGGCACCAAGGGCAAGAGGCTGGCCCTACCCAACGCCCGGATCATGATCCACCAGCCCCTCGGCGGTGCCCAGGGCCAGGCCATCGACATCGAGATCCAGGCCAGAGAGATCCTGTTCCTCAAGGACACCCTCAACGGCCTGATGGCGGAACACACCGGCCAGCCGCTCGAGAAGATTGCCGAAGACACCGACCGCGACTACTTCCTTTCTCCACAGGAGGCGGTTGAATACGGACTGATCGATCGGGTCGTCACCGACACCGCAACGGTCTGACTGTCCTGGATCCGCTTGGATCCGATACAGACCGATCCCTTTTTGATCCTTAAGGTCGGCTGACGAACCTTCGGTTCTCGTCGATCCTGGACCCAGGACCCTCCTGCCCGTCGCCGCCCCGATGGCCAAGTTCGACGCCCACCTGAAGTGCTCCTTCTGCGGGAAATCGCAGGAGCAGGTGCGCAAGCTGATCGCCGGCCCAGGCGTCTATATCTGCGACGAGTGCATCGATCTCTGCAACGAGATCCTCGACGAGGAACTGGTGGAGTCACCAGGCGGCAGCAGCGGTGGGCGCCAGGCCCCCGAGCACCAGCGCAGCAAGCACCCGCCCAAAAAGACCAGTAAACCGGTCCCCACCCTGGCCGAGATCCCCAAACCCCAGGAGATCAAGGCCTTCCTCGACCGCCAGGTGGTGGGCCAGGACACCGCCAAGAAAAACCTGTCGGTGGCCGTGTACAACCACTACAAGCGCCTGGCCTGGCAGGGCGACGGCAAGGGCGAGAGCAACGAAACCGGCACCCGCCTGCACAAGAGCAACATCCTGCTGATCGGCCCCACCGGCTGCGGCAAGACCCTGCTGGCCCAAACGCTGGCCGAGATGCTGGATGTGCCCTTCGCCGTGGCCGACGCCACCACCCTCACCGAGGCGGGCTATGTGGGCGAAGACGTGGAAAACATCCTGCTGCGGCTGCTGCAAAAGGCCGACATGGATGTGGAGCAGGCCCAGCGCGGCATCATCTACATCGACGAGATCGACAAGATCGCCCGCAAGAGTGAGAATCCCTCAATCACCCGCGATGTGTCGGGTGAAGGGGTGCAGCAGGCGCTGCTGAAGATGCTTGAGGGAACGGTGGCCAATGTGCCCCCCCAGGGGGGCCGCAAGCACCCCTATCAGGACTGCATTCAGATCGACACCAGCCAGATTCTCTTCATCTGTGGCGGTGCCTTCGTCGGCCTCGACGAGGTGGTGCAGAAGCGGATGGGCCGCAACGCCATCGGCTTCATCAATCCCGAGGGCACGGGCCGGCCGCGCGGCAACAAGGAGCGCATGGCAGCCGAGGTGCTGCGCCATCTCGAGCCCGACGACCTGGTGAAGTACGGCCTGATTCCTGAATTCATCGGCCGCCTGCCCGTGACAGCGGTGCTGGAGCCGCTCGATGCCCGGGCCCTTGAGGCGATCCTCACCGAGCCCCGCGATGCCTTGGTGAAACAGTTCCAGACGCTGCTGAGCATGGACGACGTGCGCCTGGAGTTTGAGCCTGGAGCCGTGGAGGCGATCGCCACCGAGGCCTTCCGCCGCAAGACCGGTGCCCGGGCCCTGCGAGGGATCGTGGAGGAGCTGATGCTCGATCTGATGTACGACCTGCCGTCGCGATCCGACGTGAAGACCTTCACGATCACCCGGGAGCTGGTGGAATCGCGCAGCAAGGCCAATGTGGTGCCCCTGGGCGCCCCCCCCCAGGCAGCCAGCGCCTGAATCAGGCTCGCCAGCACCCACCCCACCCCATGGCCCGCGCCGACCACCTGCAGGTGCCGCGCCAGCACGGCCTGTTCCAGCACCACGGCATCGACCTGGGCGACGGCACCGTGGCCCACTACCTGGAAGGGAGGGAGATTCTGCGCAGCGCCAGGGAGGAGTTTGGCCGCGGCCAACCGATCAGCGTGGTGGCCTATGAGGATGGAACCTGCTCACTGCCTGGGGTCACCCTGCGGCGCGCCATGGGGCGGCTGGGGGAGCAGAACTACAACCTCCTGTTCAACAACTGCGAACACTTCGCCCACTGGTGCAAGACCGGGCGTCACCGCAGCAGACAGGTGGAAGGCTGGCTGGAGCTACCGGGCAGCCTGGTCGGCGGCTTGCAACAAGGCCTGTTCAAAGCGCTGCAAACCGGGCTCGATCGCGGCCTGGAGCAGCTGGATCCCGAGGTGATCAGCCGCGGCCTCAGCCAACTTGAGGGCTTGCGCCAGCGGTTGCAGACCAAGCTGGAGGAAGAGCTGAGCCGAGCCGAAGCCCGCTGGGGTGAAAACCAGTTTGAACGGTTGCGACAGGCCGCCCAGCGGCTGGCCGACCAGCTCAGCGAGGTGGAGGAGCTGGAAAGTGCCATCGAAACCCAGCTGCAGCGGCGACTCGAGCCCGGCGAGGGCCAGTAGTCTCAGACCTCCACCAGGCCGAGGCTCAGCCGATGGAGCCGCCATCTCTGCACCTGCAGAAACCCCAGCAGGCCCAGCAGTCTGCGCATCAGCCGCTGCACCACAAATACCGGCCGCAGCGCTTCGACCAACTGGTGGGCCAGGAGTCGATCGCGGCCACCCTGGGCAACGCCCTTCGCACGGGCCGGATTGCCCCGGCATACCTGTTCAGCGGCCCGCGCGGCACCGGCAAAACCTCCAGCGCCCGCATCCTGGCGCGCTCACTCAATTGCATCGGCAGTGAGGGGCCCACCCCCGATCCCTGCGGTGTGTGCGAGCTCTGCACCACCATCGCCGCCGGCACCGCCCTCGACGTCATTGAAATCGACGCCGCGTCCAACACCGGCGTGGACAACATCCGAGAACTGATCGAGCGCTCACGCTTCGCGCCGGTGCAGGCGCGCTGGAAGGTGTACGTGGTGGACGAGTGCCACATGCTCTCCACGGCGGCCTTCAACGCCCTGCTGAAAACGCTGGAGGAGCCACCGCCGCGGGTGGTGTTCGTGCTGGCCACCACCGATCCCCAACGGGTGCTGCCCACGATCCTCAGCCGCTGCCAGCGCTTTGATTTTCGCCGCATTCCGCTGGAGGCCCTGGAGCGGCACCTCGCCTGGATCGCCGAGCAGGAGGCGATCGGCATCACTCCTGAGGCCCTGCACGTCGTGGCCCAGCGTGCCCAGGGGGGTCTGCGCGACGCCGAAAGCCTGTTGGATCAGCTCAGCCTGCTGCCGGCACCGGTGGAGGCGGCCGCGGTCTGGGAACTGCTGGGAGCCGTACCCGAACAGGAGCTACTGGCCCTGGCAGAAGCCATGGCCAGCGCCCAGCCCCTTGCCCTACTGGAGTCCTGCCGCCAGCTGCTGGAGCGAGGCCGCGAGCCGGCGGCCGTGCTGCAGGGAATCGCTGGACTGCTGCGGGATCTGGTGCTGGCGGCCGCAGCCCCCGATCGGCTCGAACTCACGAGGGTGTCGCCCCAGTTCCGAGGCCAGTTGCCCGATCTGGCTGCCCGCATCGGCCAGGGTCGTCTGCTCGGCTGGCAGGCCCAACTCAAGGGAAGTGAGCAACAGCTCCGCCACAGCGTCAACCCGCGGCTGTGGCTGGAGGTGCTGCTGCTCGGCCTGCTGGCGGAGGCCGCTCCCGCAGGGGTCCACCAACCAGCGCCCGCTGCTGGGCAACTGCCATCACCTGCCCCACAGGCAGCCACCCCGGCTCCTGCTCCGGTCGCACCGGCTGTGGCGCCGGCGCCCGTTGCCGCTGCGCCCCACCCGGCTCCTCCGATCCCGCCCAGTCCCCAGCAGGGCATTACCCCAGAGCCCCCCCCTCCGATTGCCGAAACCGCACCCGATCTGGGCGAGCTGTGGCACCAGGTGCTGGCAGGACTGGAGTTGCCGTCCACTCGCATGCTGCTCTCCCAGCAGGCCCGGCTGCTGCGCCTTGACGACCGCAAGGCCGTGGTTCAGGTGGCAGGAAACTGGATGGCCATGGTGCAGAGCCGACTCCCCCTGCTCGAAGCTGCCATGGCCAAGGCGCTGGGGAGTGCGCGCCAGCTGGTGCTGGAAGCCGGCGGAGAACCGCCCCGCCCCACCACCGCGCCAACTACACCCGTAACCGCAGTGCCGGCACCCGTTGCTGCGGCAGCCAGCTCGCCAGCGCCGCCGGCAGCACCTCCAGCACCATCCCCCGCAGCAACGGCGGCGGTAGCGGCTCCCGCCGCTGTCCCGGGCGCACCCGTCGCCGCATCGCTTCCAAGCGGGGCAGGAGGGGCGTCCAGACCCGAGCTGCCTGCTCTGTCAAGTCCACCACCCCCAGCTGCTGCCATCGACGAGAAGGCGCGGCGACTGGCTGATTTCTTCAACGGCGAGGTGATCGATGTGGATGCCGCCGAGCTGGACGGCGATCGGGACAACATCGCTGTGGCCTGATCCAACCAGCGGTACCCAGCGGCAGGGGATCAGGCAGCCGCGGGATCTTCGACCGGTTCAGATGGCTCTGCACCCAGGTGGGTGGTCTTGGCCCACACCAGGGTCTTGGGCAGCAGCGCCATGCGCAGGGTGGTCCACGGAATCACAACGAACCAATGGCCGAGGTAGGCGATGCCAAGAGCGAGATTGGCGGGGTTCATGGCCGGGAAGGCCGGGCCCTCGCCAGGACGCCGGCAGCCGCTGAGAATCGACACGCCCGAGAGGCCGAACGCCACAAAAGAAAGGGGCCAGAAGGTGGGCAGGCTGCGGGTGAGCAGGGCCCCGAGCAGATCGGCTAACGCCACCACCGGCATGGCGTACTGCAGCAGGAAAAAGCAGGCCAGATCGAGACGCTGACCTCCGCTGAGGCGATTGGAGCACAGGGCGGGCCAATAGTCGAAAAAGCGCTGCAAACCGCCTTCAGCCCAGCGCTGACGCTGACGCCACAGGGCCGCCAGGGTGAGCACAGCCTCTTCGCGCACCGGCGGATCCCAGAGAATGCCTACGGGCTCTCCCGCCAGCAACAGACGAAAACTGAGGTCGAGGTCGTCGGTCACGGTGTCTTCGTTGAAACCGCCGGCCCGCTGCAGCCCATCGCGACGCAACAGCTGACCGTTGCCACGCAACTCCGCCACGCCTCCACTCCCGAGGCGTCCCTGCTGGATCACCGCATCAAGAGCCATCTCCATGGCCTGGGCCCGCGTGAGCCAGTTGGTGAGCGGATTCACCACGGCCTTGCGAAGCTGCACCGCCGACCAGCCACCGTTTTCCGCCATCGGGATCAGGCGCTCAAGGGTGTCGGGCTGGAGATCGGCATCGGCATCCAGCACCAGCATCCAGCGGCCCTGCAGCTGCTGGCTCACCAGATTGAGCGCACCCGACTTGCCGCCGCCGGCACCGGGCTCCCGGCGCATCACCCGCAGGAAGGCAAAGCGCTGCTGCAGTTCGGAGAGCAGCTGGGGGGTGCGATCACTGCTGGCGTCATCGACCACCCACAGGTTCAGCTGGCCCTCGGGGTAGTGCAGCCGGGCAATGCCCTCCACCAACCGGGTGATCACAGCCTGCTCATCGCGAGCCGCGACCACCACATCCACCGCTGGCAGCGCTGGAGCTGCGGAGCCTGCCTCGGCCCCGGCAGCCTGGCGAGCAGAGACCGCCGATGCCGATGGGCGCAGGGCCTGCAGAAGGACGGTGCGCAGGCTGTAGCCGCCGAGCAGAACGGCCAGGCTGATGGCGGGCCAGAGCTGGACCGTGGGATCCAACCAGTGGGGAGCGATTCCGGCCCAGCCACACCCGAGCAAAAAGACCGCCGATGGCACCCGCCGGCCGGAGCATGCCATTGGCTGTGGGTCTGGCTCTGCCGTCACGACCCAGTCTCACCCATGTGAACAGACTCTAAGGGGCGCTCTCAGCTGGGCCTGGGCTGAGCTGATCGAGGTTCACCAGACCCGTGCCTGGGTAGTAGTGCGCCAGGATCCGCGCAGCGCTCCAGCCCTGGTCAGCCAGCTCAATTGCGCCGGCCTGGGACAGCCCGGCTCCATGACCGAAGCCGCCCCCCTGGAAGCGCCAGCGACCCGTGCCCTCGGGACTCACCAGAAACAGCGTGCTCGGCAGACTGCGGAGATGGCGCCGGATGGCGTCCCGACGCAACACGACCGAATTGCCTGGCCCATCGCCAGTACCCTGGATCTGCAGAGCCAGCACCCGCCCGCTCGGACCGCGCTCCAGCACAGCCAGCCTGGTGGGGGTGCCGAGGTTGGGTGCCAGGGGCCGAACGGCGGCAGCGATCTGGGCGGCATCGAGGCTGCGGCTCCAGCGGAAGCGGGGGTGGCTGGCCCCATAGAGCCCCGTGCGGGTGGCCAACAGCGAGCCCACCTGGCCTGGCGCCAGTGGAATCAGGAAGCGCTGCTGCAGCGCAGCCACCCCATCCAGGCGCGGCTGGAGATAGGGCAGCGGTGCACCGCTCCACACCTCCTCAAAGCCGGCGGCAACGCCCCCGTTGGTGGCGTGATACACCGCGTGAATCGGCTTGCCCTGCCAGCTGAGCAGCTGCAGGCGGGTGGCCGCCACCGCCTGGCGCACGGCAGATCCAGCATGGCCTGGATCGCCGTACACCTGGCACTGGGTGTCGCTGCAGAGGTGGTAGCCATCCACGCTGTAGCGCTCCTGATTACGCAGGGCCCAGGTGCGGGCCAGCACGGCCTGGGCCGCCAGCGCCGCCGGGGGCGAACCGGCCCCGATCTCATGGGGTACCACTCCCAGCAGATAGCGCTCGAGCGGCACCTGCTCCACCAGGGTCCAGCTGCCGTAGGCATCGGGCTGCAGGCGGAAAGGGCCTGAGAACACGCCCCCACGCCAGCGCAGCCCCCCTGGCGCCTGGAGTTGCAACGGCCCCTGCAGCGGCACCGATCCCGAGGCCAGCTGCAACTCGGGCCGCAGGCGCTGGCGCAGCTCCAGCTCCACCAGCCGAGCGGCCGGCTGCGGCAGTTCACCTGCGGGCGGCGGAGCCGTAGCCGCGGCCCACACCTCCCAGTCGGCCGGATGGGCGATCACAGTGCGCACTCCCTGCTGCTGCCAGCGGCGGGCGGCCTCCTCGGCGCTCTCGTAGCTGGCGAACGGCCCCAGCACCCGGCGGCTGAAGCGCAGGGGCGGATCGAGCGGCTCAGGACTCCAGCGCAGCACCAGCTCCCTGCCCTGGTGCTGCTGGCCTGAGGCCGTGATCAGGGTGAGGCTGCCGGAAGCCGCCTGGAGCACCAGCGGCTGGCTGCCTCCCAGCCGGGCGCCAAGAGCCACCCACAGACGGGGGGCGGATGCTGTGACCGCCGGCGGCGCCGGAACCGCGAGATGGGTTGGCAGCACTGGCGAATCAAGGGGATCACCCTGGCGGGCGCCCTCGTCGGCCACCGCACCACCGCGCCCCAGGCCGCAGCCGCTCACCACCAGCAGGGTGGCGCCGCTGGCCAGGGCCCAGTGGGTCAGGGAACGAAGCGCGCTTGGGACACGGGCAGGCATGACGGGGAGGGTGGTGCTTGGAGGAACGGGCACCCGCGTCGTACTCTGCTTGTTTGTGCCCGCGCTGGGAGCCATGCCGAAGCTCAAGACCCGCAAAGCAGCCGCCAAGCGGTTCAAGGCCACCGGCAGCGGCAAGTTCCTGCGTCGCCGGGCCTTCCGCAGCCACCTGCTCGATCACAAGAGCCCCAAGCGCAAGCGCCACCTCGCCACCATGGCTGTGGTCGATGAGCGTGACGCCGACAACGTGAGCGCGATGCTCCCCTACGCCTGAGCCTCTCGCCCAGTCGTTTTCATACCGTTCCACTCCACCTGATTCCCTGCCATGGCCCGCGTCAAGAGGGGCAACGTCGCCCGCAAACGCCGCAACAAGATTCTTCGTCTGGCGCGGGGCTTCCGTGGCGGCAACGGCTCCCTGTTCCGCACCGCCAACCAGCGGGTGATGAAGGCGCTCTGCAACGCCTATCGCGATCGTCGACGCCGCAAGCGCGACTTCCGTCGCCTCTGGATTGCCCGCATCAACGCCGCTGCTCGTCTCAACGGCATGAGCTACAGCAAGCTGATGGGCGGTCTCAAGAAGGCTGACGTGCGCATCAATCGCAAGATGCTTGCCCAGATGGCGGTGCTGGACCCCAGCAGCTTCACCAGTGTGGTGGGCGCCGCCAAGAGCTGAACCATCCAAACCGGTAGGTCTCCGTGGAATCCCTTCTGCCCCAGGCCTACCTGATCGGTCTGGTGGCCCTGTTGGCTGTCGCAGCCGTTGCCGTGGGCCGTCAGATCTGGCGGGTGCGGGGTGATGAAGTCACCCTGGCTCGCTTGGAACGCAAGGATCCTGAACAGTCCGGCGATGCCGGAAGTCTCTATGAGTTGGCGTCTGTGCAGCTGCGCAAACGCCTCTACGGCCAGGCCGCCGACAATCTCAAACTGGCGCTCAAGCGAGCCCAGGCTGATCGGGAACCGGCCGAGGCTGTCGCGGTGATTCAAAATGCTCTCGGCTTCTCATTGGCAGCCCAGGGACAGTTCAAAACGGCTGTCAAGCATTACCGGCAGGCCCTCCAGTCCAAAGCCGATTACCCGGTGGCTCTCAACAATCTGGCCTTCGCGCTGGAAAAGCAACTCAAGCAGGAAGAGGCCGTCGCCGCCTATCGACAGGTGCTCGAGCTCGACTCCTCAAATAAAACCGCAAGAAAGAGGCTGGCCCGGCTTGAACGAAGTCTCGGCTCCAATCAGGCCGCTTGATTCAGGCCGCTCCAGCGAGAACGGCCAGCCGGTTTGAGCCTGACGTCAAGCGTTGAGGAGAAGAAGCCTTCGACCTGGCTCCATCACCAAGGCCTCGCTCACCAGAGTCCGCGAACAGGCATAGCGGCGCCTGCATTGCTGGCTGGAGAACGGGTCGGCCCAGGTTGCAACGCCAGACGCCCACCCTGGTCGGTGAGGCGATTGGCATTCCAACCGCTGAGCTCAAGGCCCTGGAGACCCTGAAACTCACCGCCGGCCTGTAAGCCGCCACCCAGTTGATCACCCAGCGGAATCAGATCGAGCTGGTCGGATTCGGCGTTGAGGTTGCCCTGCACCGGCGACACCACACCGGCGATGCTGATCTCACCGCGCAGGTCCACGATGGCGCCCATGGCCCTCACGGCGGTGAGGTTGAGGGTCACAGGCTGCGGGGCACCGGCGGCAAACGACTGATAAGTGCCGGTCCACTGGCGGGGCAGCTCCCTGGCGAGCAGTTCGGCGCGGGCCACCGGATCAAAGGTCTCCACCGGCTCGATTGCGGTGCCTGTGGCCTGGTCGATCACCGGGCCACTCCCGCCGCTGGGCGCCACAAACGGCACGAAGCCATCACTGGCCAGAGGGGTTGCGGCCACCAGGGCACTGGCGAAGAGCAATGGAGCGGCAGGCACGACAACGGGATCGGCTGATGGGAGGCTAGAGCGATTCGTTCCCCCCTGCTCCGGCTTCCGTGGTTGCAGCCCGCCCCTCGACCCCTGCACACGCCGCCCCAGCGGCCGCCGCAGCCTGCGCCAGCGGGCCTGCTGACCCGCTGGTGATCGGCGGTCGCCAGTTCAACAGCCGGCTGATGACCGGCACCGGCAAGTACCCGAGCCTGGAGGCGATGCAGGCCAGCATCGCTTCCAGCGCCTGCGACATCGTGACCGTGGCGGTGCGACGGGTGCAGAGCCAGGCCGCAGGCCATGAAGGGCTGATGGAGGCGATCGACTGGCAACGGATCTGGATGCTGCCCAACACGGCCGGCTGCGCCACGGCCGAGGAGGCGGTGCGGGTGGCACGGCTGGGGCGGGAACTGGCCAAGCTGGCCGGCCAGGAGGACAACACCTTCGTCAAGCTGGAGGTGATCCCCGACACCCGGCACCTGCTGCCGGATCCGATCGGCACTCTGGAGGCCGCTGAGCAGCTGGTGAAGGAGGGCTTCACGGTGCTGCCCTACATCAACGCCGATCCACTGCTGGCCAAGCGCCTGGAGGAGGCGGGCTGCGCCACGGTGATGCCGCTTGGCTCACCGATCGGCTCCGGCCAGGGCATCCGCAACGCCGCCAACATCGCCCTGATCATCGAGGACGCCCGGGTGCCGGTGGTGGTGGACGCGGGCATCGGCGTGCCCAGCGAGGCGGCGCAGGCGATGGAGATGGGCGCCGACGCTCTACTGATCAACAGTGCGATCGCCCTGGCCGGCGATCCGGCCACGATGGGCCGCGCCATGGCCCAGGCGTGCGAGGCCGGCCGCAGCGCCTTCAAGGCCGGGCGTCTGCCGATCCGCGCCGGAGCCAGCCCCAGCTCTCCCACCACAGGCCTGGTGGGCAGCTAGGGGCCGGGGATCGGGGCCTCATTCGGCGTCACGTGAAGAAGCGTGCCGAGGCCAGGACGCCACCGAAGGCTCTCCATAGGGTGAATCCCAGTTCAGCTCCAGTCCATGCAGGTCACCGAGGAAGACGGCGGCAAGCTCAATGCCTTCGCCCGTGAGCCCCGCATGGTGGTGATGGAGCGAGGTGAAGCCAGTAATACCAACAGCCGTCTGCTGCTGATCGGCGGAGCCGTGCTCGTGTTGGTGCTGGTGGCGGTTGCTGCCGGGATCAGCTGAGCCAAAGGCCTGTAGTAGTTTGCGGTTCAGAGCACGCGCTCATCCGGCAGGGAGTCACGGGTCTTGGCCATGTCAGTCGCCATGAAGGTTCTGGTTCTGGGCGGCGACGGCTTCTGTGGCTGGCCCTGTGCCGTGAACCTGGCGGATGCCGGTCACGACGTGGTGATCGTGGACAACCTCAGTCGCCGCAAGATCGATATCGACCTGGGCGTGGAGTCGCTCACACCGATCGCCACCATCTCCGAACGCCTGCGGGCCTGGGAGCAGGTGGGAGGCAAGGCGATGCGGTTCGTGCACCTCGACATCGCCAGGGACTACGACCTGCTGCTCGATCTGCTGCGCAGCGAGCGCCCCGATGCGGTGGTGCACTTCGCCGAGCAACGGGCGGCGCCCTACTCGATGAAGAGCAGCGCGACCAAGCGCTACACCGTTGACAACAACGTCAACGGAACCCACAACCTGCTTGCCGCCATCGTGGAAAGCGGCCTCGACTGTCACATCGTGCACCTGGGCACGATGGGGGTCTACGGCTACGGCTCCCACCGCGGCGCCACCATCCCCGAGGGCTACCTCACGGTGGAGGTGCCCCAGCCCGACGGCAGTCGCTTCACCGAAAAGATCCTGCACCCGGCGGACCCAGGCAGCGTCTATCACATGACCAAGACGCTGGATCAGCTGCTTTTTTATTACTACAACAAGAACGACGGCATCCGCGTCACCGATCTGCACCAGGGCATCGTGTGGGGCACGAACACAGCCCTCACGGAAAAGGACCCCCGTCTCACCAACCGCTTCGACTACGACGGGGATTACGGCACGGTGCTCAACCGCTTCCTGATGCAGGCAGCGATCGGCTACCCCCTCACCGTGCATGGCACCGGTGGCCAGACCCGCGCCTTTATCCATATCCGCGACTCCGTGCGCTGTGTGCAGTTGGCCCTGGAGCACCCCCCCAGCTCCGGTGAGAGGGTGAAGATCTTCAACCAGATGACCGAGAGCCACCAGGTGGGCGAGCTGGCCGAGAAGGTGGCGGTGCTCACCGGCGCCCAGATCAACCATCTGCCCAACCCGCGCAAGGAGGCGATTGAAAACGACCTGATCGTGGACAACCGCTGCTTCATCGAGCTGGGCCTCAAGCCCACCACCCTCGATGACGGCCTGCTGGCCGAGGTGGTGGATGTGGCACGCCGCTGGGCCGATCGCTGCGACCGCTCCCGCATCCCCTGCCAGTCGGCCTGGACCCAGACCCAGGCCCAGGCCATCAAGACCGGCTGAGCTTGAAGATCGCCTTTTTCACCGAGACCTTCCTGCCGAAGGTCGATGGCATCGTCACCCGCCTCACCAAGACGCTGCCGCATCTGGTGAACGCGGGAGACCAGGTGATGGTGTTCTGTCCCGAGGGAGCACCTGAGCGCTACATGGGCGCCGAGGTGGTGGGGGTGCCGGCCATGCCGCTGCCGCTCTACCCCGAGCTGAAACTGGCCCTGCCTCGGCCGGCGGTGGCCGAGGCACTGGAGCGCTTCCAGCCCGACCTCGTGCACGTGGTGAATCCGGCGGTGCTTGGGCTGGGCGGCATCTGGCTGGCAAAAACCAAGGGCTATCCGCTGGTGGCCAGCTACCACACCCATCTGCCGAAGTATCTGGAGCACTACGGCATGGGCATGCTGGAGCCGCTGCTGTGGGAACTGCTCAAGGCCGCCCACAACCAGGCCCGCCTCAACCTCTGTACCTCCACGGCGATGGTGCAGGAGCTGAGCGAGAAAGGGATCCAGCACACCGACCTGTGGCAGCGGGGGGTGGACACCGAGCTGTTCCGGCCGGAGCTGCGGAGTGATGCCATGCGCCAGCGGCTGCTCGGCAGCCACAGCGACACCGGCAAGCTGCTGCTCTACATCGGCCGGCTGTCGGCCGAGAAGCAAATCGAACGGATCCGTCCCGTGCTGGAGGCCATCCCCGATGCGCGCCTCGCCCTGGTGGGGGACGGACCGCACCGCGCCAAGCTGGAAGAGCACTTCGCCGGGCTACCGGTGCACTTTGTGGGCTATCTGGCTGGAGAGGAGCTGGCCAGTGCCTACGCCAGCGGCGATGCCTTCGTGTTCCCCTCCAGCACCGAAACCCTGGGGCTGGTGCTGCTGGAAGCCATGGCCGCCGGCTGCCCGGTGGTGGGTGCCAACCGCGGCGGCATCCCCGACATCGTGACCGACGGCGACAACGGCTGCCTCTATGAGCCGGAGGGGGCTGATGGCGGTGCCGCGAGCCTGACGGCAGCGGTGCAACGGCTGCTGGGCGATGCCACTGAGCGCCAGGCCCTGCGCCTTGCCGCTCGCCGCGAGGCCGAGCGCTGGGACTGGCACGGCGCCACCCAGCAGCTGCGGCGCTACTACCAACGTGTCCTGGAGCGGCCGTCGCTGCAGCTGGCCGCCTGATCCGGCAGGCCTGCGCCGCCGGGGCTGGCCCCGTTGACTGGACTGCTTGAACCGTGGCTCAGTCCGACGACCTGGCGTTCTGGGAACCGCGGAACCAGGTGGTCATCAGCGCCTTCACCATCGGCACGGCCACCGTTCCCCCGTAGCCGCCGGTGTTCTCGCCCAGGGCCACGATCACCAGGCTGGGCTTGTCGGCTGGTGCATAGCCACCGAACCAGGCATGCACCGGCCGGGGCGGATCTTCAGCCGTCCCGGTCTTGCCGGCTGCGGGCGGCAGGCCTGGGTCGTTGAGGGCACGCGCAGTGCCCTCGGTGGCTGCCATGCGCAGGCCCTTGCGCACGGCCTCAAGGGTGGTGGGTTTGAGCCCAATCCAGGTGCGCTGGGGCTTCTGCTCCACCAGGTGGGGCTTCACCAGCCACCCCCCATTGGCCACTGCCGCATACATCACCGCCATCTGCAACGGCGTGACCAGCACAGCCCCCTGTCCGATCGAGGCCGTGATCGTGTCGACGGGGGTCCAGGGCTCTCCCAGCACCGCCTTTTTCCAGGCCTGATCGCCCAGCAACCCCTCGGTCTCCTCGTCGCCCAACTCGATGCCTGTGGAACGGCCGTAGCCGAGCAGGCGCGCCGTCTTGAAGATGGGATCTGGCCCCATCCGCAGACCCACGCGGTAGTAGAAGCTGTTGGAGCTGAAGGCCAACGCCGGCGTGAGGCCGATCGGGCCCATGTTCACGTGATCGCGGTAGCAGAGGCCGGCGTAGCAGAAGCTGCCGGTGGCGGGCACCTTCTCGTTGGGCTGGAGCTTGCCCGACTCAAGGGCGGCGATGCTGGTGATGATCTTGAAGGTGCTCGCCGGCGGGAACCCCTGGAAGGCCCGGTTGAGCAAGGGAGCCTCAGGGCCGTTGAGGGCAGCCCATTCGGTGCTGGTGGGAGCTGGAGAAAAGACATTGGGATCGAAACCGGGGCGGCTGGCCAGGGCTCGGATCGCGCCGGTGTTGGGATCAAGGGCCACGATCGCCCCTTTGCGCACCCCATCAAGGGCCCGCTCGGCGGCCTGCTGCAGGGGCAGATCCAGGGTGAGCCGCAGGTCCTTGCCGGCGCGGGCCGGCTTGTCGCCCAGGACGCGCTGCACCTGGCCGGCCGCATTCACTTCCACCTGCTGGCCGCCCCACTCCCCGCGCAGGTGACGCTCGAACGCTCGCTCCACGCCGCTGCGGCCCACCCGGTCACGGATGCGATACCCCTCGGGCTCAAGCTTCTCGTATTCCTCCTCGGTGATGCCGCTGGTGTAACCGAGCACATGGGCTGCCAGGCGACCGTGGGGATAGTGGCGCAGGATGTCGGCATCCACCTCGGCCCCGGGGAGGCGCGTGGCCTGCTCGCGGAAGCGCAACACCTGCTCAGGCTTGAGCGCCTCGGCCAGTTCGATGCGGAAGCCCTCGGGATTGGCGCCACTGCGACGCCGCTCATCCAGCTGCTTAGCGGGGATATCCAGCAGGGCAGCCAGGCGGTCGCGCAGGCCCGGCCAGGCCGCATCGCTCACCTGGCCGGGCTGGATATAGAGGTTGTAGGTGATGCGGCTCGTGGCCAGCACCTGGCCCTGACGATCCAGCAAACGCCCCCTGATCGGGTTGCGGGGCATCAGACGGATGCGATTTTCATCGGCCCGCTCGCGGTTTTCAGCGCCATGCAGCAGCTGCAACCAGGCCAACCGCAGCCCCATGGCTCCGGTGAACAGCAACACCACCGCCAGCAGCCAGGCCGGCTGGCGGCCCATCCCGCACTGACGGGTGGTGTGGGGCAGGCCCAGCACCATGGTCAGGCGCCGGCCTGCAAACGACGCTCCAGCTCAGCCAGGTGCTCACCGATCCGCTGCAATCGCTGCGGCAGCGCCTCCGGGTCAGGATCCCAGGGCTTATCCAGCAGCTCCTCGACTGTCTCCACCTCCCGGACCTGCACCGCCATCACCGGATTACCCAGGCCCGGGCTCAGCTGATCCAACTGGGCCCGCACGCGACTGGCCGCCTGCTCACCTTCCTGGCGCAGGGCATCGATCGGATCGGGGCTGCCCGCTGCAAAGGCGGCAGCAACCTCGGGAGCACCGCCTTTGCGGGCACGGTCCACCAGGGCCAGGCCCACCGGCAGGACCTGCTGCATCAAGGCGAGCCGCAACTTGTCGAGCGGTTCCGGGGCCAAGGGCGGAGGCGACAGGGTGGAAAGGAAGATGCCTGAAGGGCATCAGGCAACCAGTCTGGCGCCTCAGTTGACCGCAGGAGCCGGCACACCGGGCTGCGCCGCCGGCTCCATCAACACACCGCGGCAAGCCTGCTGACTGCCCAGCCACCAGCCACCACCAACCGCCAGCACCAGCAGGGCCCCCATCGGCAGCAAGGCCTGACGGGTGACGTGGAGAGCGCTCCATTCACGCCAGGCCAGCCAGGTGCGCTCCCGGTCAAAGCGGCGGCGCTGGCGCAGCTCCTCCTGCTCCCGGCGGCGCAGGGAACGGCTGACCCAGCGCTCAAAGGCCCGCTTCTTGGTGACGGCCATCTTGCGCTCCACTTCAAGCAGCTGGCCCGCCGTGAGCTCAGGGTTGAAGGTGCTGATCAGCTCCAGGCTCTTGAGGAACATCTCCACAGCGCCATCCTTGGCCGCTCGCTCGTCGTCGTCGAGGAGCGCCCAATCGAGCTCGGGATAGAAGCGGCTGCGATTGGCCGCGATCTGTTCCTCCGGCAACTGGCCGGGCTCCCTCAGCCAGCGATCCGTGTTGGCATCGAAGCGACGCCAGTAGAGAAACGGGTTGAGATAGACGGTCTTTCCACCCAGCTGAATGCTGTCCTGCTGCAACCGGCGCTGCAACTGCAGGTCCTGCTCGGCGGAGCTGGACGTGGATGTCGCGGAGGAGGCGGCAGTCACGGCGACAGGAGTGGGGCCTTGAGCGTAACGAAGGTGCCGAGGGGCCGCCATCGCCCAGGCATCACTCCCACTCGATCGTGCCGGGGGGCTTGCTGGTGATGTCGAGCACCACCCGGTTCACACCCTTCACCTCGTTGACGATCCGGTTGGAGATCGTCTCCAGCAGGTCGTAGGGCAGGCGCGACCAGTCGGCGGTCATGCCATCTTCCGACGACACGCAGCGCAGCACGATCGGGAAGGCATAGGTGCGCTTGTCGCCCATCACGCCCACGCTGCGCACCGGCAGGAGCACCGCGAAGGCCTGCCAGATCTCGTTGTAGAGGCCGGCCGTCTTCACCTCCTCGCGCACGATCAGATCAGCATCGCGCAGGATGTCGAGCTTCTCGTCGGTGACCTCACCAAGGATGCGGATCGCCAGACCCGGCCCCGGGAAGGGATGGCGCCCCACGATCTCCTCGGGCAGACCGAGACTGCGGCCCACCTTGC
>JBILDP010000108.1:0-7340 GCA_044352535.1 Prochlorococcaceae cyanobacterium | reverse complement strand
ATTGCAAGATCAATATGATTCAGCACCAGTGAACCGCCTGGCACAAACGAGAAAGAGACGTCATCAAAACGCACTTCACCCTGAATCGGGGGCAGCGGAATCTTGCCTTTGTCGGCCTCATCCGACTCCTCGGGGGTGTCGACAACATCAGCAAGCCGCTCAAAGCTCACCTTCAGCTCCTGAATGTTCTGCCAGATGGAGGACAGCCTCAGCATCGGCTGAGTCACGTAACCCGAAATAATTCGGAAAGCGATCAACTGACCCAGGCTCATCTCTCCTTTGAGTACAAGCGTGGCACCAACCCAGAGAACCAGAAGCTGGGAAAGCTTCTGTAGCACTTGGGACGTCTCCGTGAGCACCGTGCCTGTCACGGTTTTTTCGAACGTGCGGGAGATGTAGTTGTTGTAGAGACTCTGCCACTTCCAGCGACTGATCATCTCCACGTTCTGAGCCTTCACCGTTTGAATGCCCGTGAGCACTTCCACCAGGTGACTCTGGGTGCGGGCATTTTCCTGGGCCGCATCCCGATACTGGCGGCGGAACAGCGGTGCACCCACCACCGTGAGCCCCACTTGAATCGGCAGCACACACAGGGCAATCAGGGTGAGGAGCCAGCTATAGAGCACCATCACCACCACATAGATCACCGAGAAGGCTGCATCCAGAAGAGTGGTGAGCGCCTGACCGGTGAGAAAGTTGCGGATCTTCTCAAGCTCGGCGATGCGGGTGCCCAGCTCACCCACCGGCCGCCGATCGAAATAATTCAAGGGCAGGCGCAAGAGGTGATCAATCACCTCGGAACCCAGGCGCAGATCGATGCGGTTTGTGGTTTCTGAGAACAGGAACGTGCGAAGCGAGCCGATGACCCCCTCCATCAGGGTGACCACCACCAACGCGATCCCCAGCACCTGCAAGGTGTCGAGACTGCGTTGAGAAATCACCTTGTCGATGATCACCTGGATGAGCAGGGGATTGGCCAGGCTGAACAGCTGCACCACAAAGGAGGCCAGCAGCACCTGGAACAGGATGCCCCGATAGCGCCGCAGGGCCGGCCAGAACCAACTGAAGCTGAAGCGTTGCTCGGGGGTGGTGTTGCGGCGCTCCAACAACAGGAATTCAATGCCCTCCGGGAACACCTCCTGCAGGTCTTGCGGTGGCACCAGCACCATTCCTTCCCGCGGGGAAGCCACCTGCAGGCCGCGGGCATTGGCGGCGCGCACCAGGGCAAAACCCTCTTTCCAGGGAATCAGGGCCGGGGTTTCCAGGCGCGTGCCCTGGCTGGCTGGCACCCGCACGCCACTCACGTGCAGGCCCATCATCGCGGCGATGTTGCCGCAGAGCTGCAGATCAGGAGTCTGGCCACGCCGCAGGGCATCCCTGAGGATCTTCTCGATCGCATCACGGCGGAAGGGCAACTCCAGCTCGGCCGCCAGCATCTGAAAACAGGCCAGGGTTTCCTCCAGGGGTCCCTCGCCACGAAGCAAACGGAATGGCTTCTGGTGTCGGTCGCCCAGATCCAGACCCGATGCCAACGGACCTGCCGCCGAATCGCCCGTTGGCACGAGGGCGGCTGTGGCGCCAGCCATCACCAGCTCCGGCTCCACGAGCTGAGCACTCACGGCAGGGGAGTCAAACCATTCCGTGCCGATGGCGATCAGCCGCGGCGGCAGTGGCGGCCTGGCCACCGGCAGACCGGCCGCTGGATCCAGCCGTTCTCCCAGTGGATGGTTGGGCAGGTTGTTGCTGGCGGCCAACAACACCTGGGCAGGCGGCAACGCCTCCAGGGCGCGCAGGTTGGCTGGCACCGGCTGGGCTGTGCGTCGGGCCTCCTCCAACAGGTTCTGAAGGCCGGCCTGCTGGCGCGGATGCGAGGCAACCAGGAGCTGCACCAGAGCCGCCAACTCAGCGGTGAACAGCTGACGAGCGCACCAGTCCGCAAAACCGGGTTCCGTGCGAAGCAACTCCAGCACCAGGGCATCGGGCAGGGCCACGACCTCAACAGGGCCGGCGGCACTCACCTCCTCGCAGGCCTGCACCCGCAGCAGCGAAGCAAGACCCACGAAATCGCCAGGGCCCAACTTCTCGAGCGTGCTCAGGCGACCCTGATCACGACCAAGCAGACGGGCCTGGCCGGAGCAGATCAGGAGAATCTCACTGGGAATCAGGTCGCCATGACAGAGCGGCTGGCCTGTGCTGAACGCACGGGCACGAACGCCTGCTCGCAGGGAAGCGACACCTGCAGGGCCAAGACCTGCAAAGGCGGGATGGGCGCTGATCAGTTCGGCGTGGGGCATGGCGGTACTCATCAGGATTGCCCGGCTCGATCGTCCAGCACCAGGGGGCGCAGCCTCGTGAGCTGGGAGTCCACTTCGGCCTCCAACCACTCCTCAAACAACTCCTCGCTCATCTGACCGGCCGTCGCCTCGTTGAACGTGGCCGGCGTGAGCGATTCCACCTGAAACACAAGCCACCATTGCTCAATCCGAAAGGGCTCCTGCACCACCCCCACCGGTGCCGTGCGCAGGCGCTCCACCAACTGGGGATGGGCCTGGGTGAGGGGCACCGGCCCCACCACCCCCCGTGTGCCGCGCTCTGGCCCCTCCGAATACTGAGCAGCCAGATCAGCGAAGTTCGACTCTCCCTCATCGAGCCTCAGAAACAGTTCGCGGGCCATGCCCTCGTCGGCCAGGCGAATCAGGCTGTACACCACGCGATCGAGGTCATTCTTGCGATCCAGAAAGCGGGCTTCCGCCTTGGGCTTGTAGAGACGCTCGCAGTGCTTCCGCAGCCGCACGGGCCGCTCCACCAATGCCACAAAGGCATCCTGCGGGAGCAACTGAGCCACGCGAAACTGCTCGAGTTCCTCCATGCTGGCGAGCCCACGCTCCTGGGCAAACGCCAACAAGGCCTGCTGACGCTCATCGTCACCGATCGGTTCCTGGGCCAGCGCGTTGTGCACCTGGATCTGGCGCAACAGCGGCCGAAGCAGGCCGAAGCGGGCGAGGGTGCCCAAAGCAGCAGGGTTGAGACCTGCAGCACCAGGGGGGAGTGGGTTGGCTTCAGTTGACGACACGTCGGGCTCCGGAAGTGAACAGATGGGAACGGAACAGCGGCAGATTCGAAGCCAGAATCAACAGGCCTGTCACCAGAAATAAAGTCCCATAGCCACCCAGCCAGTTGACGCACAGCCAGGCCAGCAATGGGGCCAGCACCATCGGCGCTGTGTTGGCGGCATTGAACACCCCCAGATCCCTGGCGTGGTGATGTGGATCCGGAAGGTGCTCCACCACCAGGGCCTGATGGGTGGCCACATAGGTGCCGTAACCAAGCCCCAACACGATGGAGCCGGCCAACGCCAGCGGCAGGGATTGGCTGATCAACATGAGCCCACAGGCCAGTGCCATCGCGCCACTGCCGCTCAACACGAAAACCAGCCGGCGCCCTAGCCGATCCGACAGCTGGCCAGCGATGGCCGCCGCCAGCGCGGTTGCGCCCGCGTAGAGCGCGAGCAGGATCAGCTGGGCTTGCAAGGCTTGGGAGCGGTCCAGTCCCAGACGGTCTTCCAGGAAGTAGAGCAGGTACACAGTGCTGGCCGACCAGCCCAGATAAAGCCAGAAGCGAGCCCACCAGAGGGCGACGAATGGCTGGGAGCGAAACGGCGCCAGGGCGTCCTGCCAGCGCAGCAAGGGAGCCGCCGGGTTGATAGACCCGTGTTGGGGCGCACCGGCAGGGGATGTGCGGATGAGCAGAAAGGGGGCCATGGAGCACAGCAGGATCAGGGCCAGCGCTCCTGCCGCCCCGATCAGGCTGGGCAACAGTGCTCCAGTCACCAGCACCCCGAGCACAAGCCCGACGGGCTGGGCCAGGCCGATCCAGCCCCACAGCCCTCCCTGCCGGAGCGGCGGCACCCGATCAGCCGCGCTGCCATTCAGCCCGGCCATGGCGGCATTGAGCCCGAGCTTGGCGATGCCCCAGCCGAACACCAGCTGGAGGGGGGAGCCAACCAGGGGCAACACAGCGATTGCTGCTGCTGCCAACAAGGTCCCCACCAGAATCCAGGGATACCGCTGCCCATAGCGTCCACTGGTGCGATCAGACAGGGCGCCAGCCAGGGGATTGGCCACCAGGGCAACCAATGATCCGGTGAGCGTGACGAGCGCAAGCACGGCTTCCTTGCTCAAACCGGCAAGCGGATCCATGGAGGGGACGCTGAAGCGCATGTCTGCCAGCAGGGGCAGCAACACTTTCAAAGGCGCGTAGAGACCCAACCAAAGGCCCAGCTGCGCGACCGCCATGGCCGCGAACCAAGCCGGCCCGGGCCCGGCCAGGGCAGACCTGCGCTGCAGTAGCACCCTCACGCCGGATACGCGCATTGGCAGCAGGAACTGGATACCAGTATCGCCAAAGTAACTGCAAGAGTGGGGCGAGGCAGCAACAACTGCTCCGCTTGGACGCACTCAGGGTCTTCTTTCAAATCCGACGTGACCAGGGCGTTTTCGATGCCCTGCTCAGTGAACTGCCCTTCGTTTTTGCGACGGGCTGCCATTTTCAGGCCATGGCGGCCGTGCAGGCGCAGTGCGCCTACGTGATGCGCCACAGGGGCATGCGTCCTGCAGGACGCGAGGAAACCGGCGCCATGGTGGGTGCAGTCACAACCAAAACCGAAGCCCTCGAACTCTGCGAGACCGGCAAGCCCGCGATCCTGATCACCTACGAGCAGCTGGAAGATGCCGATGGCCTGGAGCTCGTGCGGGAGGCGCACCAGCGCTGGCCGCAGCTCAAGATCCTGTTGGTGCTGCAACGCACAACCCTGCCGCGGCTCAGACAGGCCATCAAGGCCGGCAGCAATGGGATCCTCGCCGATGCGCTGATCACCAAGGGCTACATCCTCACGGCCCTGCAGACCGTGTTGCGCGGCGACACCTACCTGGATCCCAGCCTGGGGGTGCTGCTCCAGAACACTGAAGCCGGCTACGACCCCCAGCTCCATTCACGGCAGCTGGCGATCATGAGCCTCGTACTTGAGGGGCTGAGCGATCGAGAGATCGGCAACCGGCTCGGTATCGCCTTCGACACCGTGCGCCATCAGCTCAAGCAGGTGTACCGGCAGCTGGGCACCAACAACCGCTGCCATGCCTGCCTGATCCTGCTGCAGCTGGGCTTGCTGCGCATGCCGGCCCTGCCACCGATGACCCGTGCCACCGTTCCGACAGCCTTGCAGATACTGAAGCAGGGAACCCGACTCAGAAACCAGCCTTACCCAGATGAGTAAGGAAAAGCCTGGGCGACAGTGTTAGCAAGGCAGAAACCACCTAGAAGCATGGGAACGCCTTGGCGTCCAAACACAGTCTCGGCAGGAGACATAAGCAAAGGCGCGGTCAGCGGCCGAGACCTTGGCTTGAAGAAAAAGAGACGAGGCAAAACTCAAACACGCAGTGCCGCAAAAGCTAAGCGAGAGCTTGAACGCACTGCAGAATCACAGAATGCGGGAGTGATTTCCAAGCGATATCCGAGATTGATATTAGATCAGGCGATGAATCAACCAGTCAACAGAGCTGCCAGAATCTGCGCCAAGCCGAGCACAACAATACCCCCAGGATATTCTCCCGAAAGCATTGCCCGTCATGCAAATAACTTAAATTTAAGTACAGCGGCTCAAATCAACCGAAATTCAAATGCGGAGAATTTAGATAAAAGCCTGCTGAGAAGCTTCAAAAAGAGTAGACGCTGCAGACTCGCAAGCCACCATCACCCCTACGGTCACATCCTCACACGCACCTCAGATAAGAAAGAGCCAGTCGGCTGAAGCTCGGCACCTGGCAAGCATCGATCACCCGGCAGCCCAATATCTAACGTCTCCTACCAGCAGCTTTTTCGGCATTAGCCAACACCAATTCAGCAGTCAACCGAGGAACACACATGCTTGCCCCCATCCAGTTAAAAGATATCGCCACCGGGCCAACTTCCTCTCAGCCATCAGGCTTTATAACCGTTGGCGATTATAACCCATCCCTCCAGAAGTATATAGTCGACAGGGCACTCTTCATCGCGAAGGATGCTCAAGGCAACTCGGGCCTCTGGATCACAGACGGGACTAGCACTGGCACTCAGCAAATACTCGACTCAGCGAAATATTCAAACGTCAAGTTTGCCGAGGGCAGCTTTATAGAGTACTCTCAAACACTTAGTTTATATTTTACAACCAGCGACTCGCCGAATGGGGCAGTGAAGTCGCTATGGCGCCTAGACCAGGGTTTCGACAGGACCTTTCCTACAGATGCGGTACTCATTGAACAAGATATCAGCAGCATCTCAAGCCTTACAACCGTCCAAGGTCAGTTTGGACCTAGCGACGGCGTCTTCTTTGCTGCAGATAAGAATAGTCCCGAAGGCAAAGAGTTTCATTTCTATCATAGCCGCATAGGATGGCTAAATGTCATCGACGTTCAGCCGGTCACAGGCTCCTCAAACCCACGCTCATTTGTAGCGCTAGGCAATCAATATTACTTCCTTGCAGACACAACCATAAACGGAGTGCTGACAACGAGCCTCTGGAGCACGGATGGAACTCAAGGTGGAACAAAGGTAGTTTCTAATCTGTTAGCCGATGATGGAAGTACATTTTATCAAGCACCAGAAGCGCAGGCAGCGCAGGGAATAAGACACCTTGCTGCACACACAGGCATAGGTTTTGGCGATCAGAGTCTGCTCTTTGTAGCTCAAAAAGAGGGATCGCCTGGGGAGGATCACCTTTGGGTCCTGACTCGCAGCCTTTATATGCAAACCGAATCAATCAAGAGGATTGACCTTCCACCAAATTCAGAAATAGTTTCAATCAGACCCGACGGACCATTCGGGGCAAATGTTATCACGAAGGAGAAAACAACTGGGACAATATCACTATGGTCACTTCAATCAGGCTATTTTTCCGGTGACACACTAATACTACAGGCCAAGTTCGGCACTAATCTTGACGTTCTCAATTGGACCAGAGGAGAGTGGATAGGCCTCGATACTGGATCGTTTTTAGTCCAAGCAAAAGAAAACTCGACGAGCACAATCCGCTACATTGACTCAGCTGGTGGTAGCTCTACAATACTAACAAGCACTGGCGACTTGGTGCTCACATATGGAAGCGACGGGCTATACGTTCTTGAAAAGGGGGCAAATGCTCAGGCAATCAAAAAGCTTAATACAAGTATCCGCAGTGCTCCCACATTTGATTCCATTTCTTTGGGTGCGCTCAACAGCATTCAATCCCTGGCGGCATTAGAAACTGGGCTATTACTATCGGCAGTTGGAGACAACAGTGGTGAAGAATTATGGCTGATTCCCAACCC
>JBILDP010000107.1:0-7386 GCA_044352535.1 Prochlorococcaceae cyanobacterium | reverse complement strand
CGGCATCAGTTGATCGGGCCGGTGATTTTGATCGGCCCAGTGATCTGGGCGGTGATCTGGGTGGTTCAGGGACAGGGGGTTCATGGACGACCCCGGCGTGTCTCTCCATTTCAGGGCTCGTGGGGTAGCCGGGCCCAGTCCCTGGGTCAGTTTGTGGCCCGGCGGGCGCGGGCGATCCAGGCCTGCACTTCGGCCAGGTGGATCGGTGGAGCAGCGCGACCCATCAGTCCCCGCTGAAAGCGTCCCACTTGCACCAGCAGTTGCTGGGGGTTGGCGGCGGCCAGGCCAGCAGGGGAGGCGATGCCCGCGTGGAGCAGCAGGGCCGCTTCGGCGGGAGTGAGCCCCACCACCTGCACAAGCCTGGCCTGTCCCCGAAGCAGCCTCAGCCGCTGGGCGCTGGCGCTGCCAGCTGCCGCCAGTTGCTGGAGGGTGTCATCGCTGAGCTGGGCCAGTCGCTGCCAGTCGCTCACCCCAGCCGACGCCAGTGCCCGCTCCTCATGGCTGAAGTGGGCTGGCAGCTGCCAGCCGCCCTGGCCTGGCCCGCTGCTCAGAGGGCCCCCTGCACTGTCACCTCACCGGTGCGCAGGTCACGCCTTGCTTCAGCCAGAACCACTGGCTGGCTGAGGCCAGCACGCACGTTCTCGACGCGTCGCAGCCGCACCGTGACCACGCCGCTGTCGCTGCTGCGGCCGCTGCCGCGCAGATTGCGGGCCACCTGCTCCACCGTTGGAGCCGCCGCTGCCTGGGCCAGGTCCGCTGGGGCGGCCGCGATCACCAGTTCGGCGCCGTTGTCGAAGACAACCGGCACGCTCACCGCTCCCTCCACCACCATCCGGGGCGTGTAGCTCACCGCAAAGGCCAAGCAGGAGAGGGAGAGGAGGGCCGTGAAGCTGGTGATGCCCACCAGTCGAAAGCGGATCCCCCAGCGGCTCAGATAGCCGGCCACGGTCAGCACCGCCAGCACACCGCTGGCGGCGCCCAACCAGGCACCGGCCAGCAACAGGATCGGATCAGCGGCGCGCATCAGGGGGGTCGGGCTGGACTTGGCACCGTCCTTATAGTTCGGCCGACGCAACGGCAGCCTGCCCCGAAACGATGGCGGTGTCGCCGCAGCCAGGTCCGCTCCGGACATCACCCGGACGGCCCGGCAGGCGCCTGTTGGCTCTCGGCCTTGTGGCTGGCGGCACCCTGGTGGTTGGCGTCTGGGGGGTGGATCAGGCCCTGCGCCATGCCTATGAGCGCCTGCGCCCCCAGCTGGAGCGCAACCTGGGCGGCACTCTGGGGCACCCGCTGGAGCTGGGCCCTTACCAGGGACTGGGCTGGGCTGGCCTGCGGATCGGCCCGAGCCGGCTGCGCCCCGGCGTCAACGACGCTTCCACTGCAACAGTCGCCGGGCTCGAGCTGGCCCTCGACCCCCTGGCCAGCCTGCGGCGCCGGCTGCCGGTGCTGCGGCTCAGCATCCAGGGCCTGCAGGTTGACCTTCGCCGCAATGCCAAGGGCCAGTACTGGGTGATGGGGCCGGCGGATCCCACCGCTGCCCAGCCCCGGCTGGATCTGCGTGTGCACCTGGCCCAGCCTGGACTGGTGCGGTTTGCTCCCGGCGGGAGCTGGCGCATCAGTGGCGAACTCAACCTGCAGCCCCACAACCGGGCCCTGAGCCTGCGGGCCAAGCTCCAGCCGCGTGGGTCGGCGTCGGCGTCGGCAGCGGGCGCCGGTCTGCTGGAGGGGCGTGTGGAAGGCCGCTGGAGCCAGGGGCATTGGACCCTGCAGCTGCTGAGCCGCCGCCTGCCGCTCGCGGCGCTGGCGCCGTTCGGGCCATTGCCGGGTCAGCTGCAGGGCTTTGCCGATGGGCAGCTGGAGCTGTCGCTGAAACCTCAGGGGCGTGCCTGCAGCGGCACCCTCACCACCCGGCAGCTGCGCTGGCGGCCGGATGCCCCGCAAGCCCGTGCCTCCCAGACCCTGGAGTTGCCAGACCTGCGCCTGCAGTGCCGGGGCGATCGGCTGGAGGTTCCGCTCACCGCCTGGCGCTGGGGTGGGCAGCGGGGCACGGTGGCGCTGCGGGTCCGTGACCGCGGAGCTGATGGCTGGGCGCTCGAGCCGCTGGAGCTGCGCCAGGGGCAGGCGTGGCTGCGGCTGAACGGGCCGCTCCAGCCCCAGCCTCGCCTGGCTGGACGCTGGCAGCTGCAGCCCAGTGTCTGGAGCCGTTGGTTCAACGGCCCCACCGAGCTGCTGGGAGGTGCTCTGGCAGGGGATCTGGAGGTGGCCGGCAGCTGGCGCCGGCCGCGCCTGGCGATCAGGGCGGAGCAGGCGAGCAATCCGCTGCTTGGCGGCTGGCGGGCGGCTCTGAACTGGAGTGGTGAGCGTGTGCAGCTGCAGCACTTCCGCAGTGCTCACCTGGAGGCCAGGGGCTCGTTGCCCCTCAGCCTGCAGCAAGGCCGGGGCCTGGTGACCGGCGTGCTGGATCTGCAGGTGGCGCTGCGGCGCTATCCCCTCCAGCGACTGGATCCGGTGCTGGGTACCCAGCTTTCCGGCTGGCTGGATGCCCAGGGCACGGTGCGGGGTCCGCTGGCCCAGCTCACCCCCGACTTCCGCCTGCTGGTGGATCAGCCGGCCGCCGGGCCGATCGCCCTGGCGGAGCGCTGGCAGGGTGACTGGTTCGGTGCGGCGGAGGGTGGCGGGCGGCTGTTGATGGAGCCCCAGGCGCCTGCGCCAGTAGGTCGGCTGGAGATGCGGCTCGACCGTCGCTGGGTGCCGGTGGCGGCCACGCTGCAGCGGGGGGGCGGCCAGATCACTCTGCTGGGTACGCCCCGGCTCTACCGCTGGCAGGCGGAGCGCTTCCCTCTCGACGGCCTGCAGCTGGCGCTTGGACCCAGGGGCCGTCGCCAACCGGTGCAGGGGCGCCTCAGCGGAGCCGGACAGCTGGGTCTGCAACCGCTGGCCCTGCAGGGGCGAGCTCAGCTGGATCATCCCGCCGCCCTGGGCTTCTGGGCCCGGAGTGCGCGCTTCCAGGGCCGCTATGCCGACCGCGCCTATCAGGTTGATGGGGTGCTCGAGCCCATCGGCCAGGGCAGCCTGGCGGTGAGCTGGAGCGGCCGCTGGCAGGGCCCGTTCCGTGCCCGGATTCAGGCCAGCCAACTCAACGACGACACCTTCGCGCAGCTGGCCCAGGCCTGGATCCGCTGGCGCGATGACCTGCCGCCACGACAGGGATCGGCCAGCGACCTGGGCACTTTGCTGATCGATCAGCTCGGCAGCAGCGTGGATGCCCAGCTGCAGGCCCTGGCGGAGGCCCAGCAGCGCGTGCTGCTGGCGGAGCAGCAGCGTCAGCATCAGCTCACGCCCCTACAGCGCCTGGGCGAGGTGGGGGCCCTGGTAGACGGGGACCTGCAGTTGGCCGGTCCGCGCCTCAGCCAGGCCCGGGCCGAGCTCGAGGCCCGTGTTCAGCTCTGGCAACCCGGCTCCGACCGGGACACTCCCCTGGGAACGGTCCCGGTGCTGGTGCGTTTCAACGGGCCGCTGCAGCTGGGTGGCGGGTCGTTCTCGGTGGATGGACTGCCCCTGGCCCTCATCGGCCTGCTCACCCCCGTGCCGCCGGAGTTGCGCGGCAACCTCCAGGTGCGCGGTCGCTACCGGCTGCAGCCGGGCCAACCCGAGCTCGCCCTCGATCTTGGCCTGAGCGAGGCGCAATTGGCGGACACGGCGCTCAGCCTGGAGCGCGGCCAGATCGAGCTGCGCGACAACCAGCTGCGCCTCGATCTGTCTCTGCGTGCTGCGGATGCATCCAGCAGCGTCGATCTGGCGGGCGTGGTGCCGATTGACCCGGCAGCCGACGGTGTGGAGCTGCGCCTCTCCAGCCGCGATGACGGGCTGCGCTTCATCAGCAAGCTGGCCCAGCCCGCCATCGATTGGCAGAAGGGCAGCGGTGATCTGCAGTTGCTGGTGCGCGGCAGCCTGCAGCAACCGATCGCCAACGGCTTCCTTCGCCTGCGCGGCGGTGAGCTCGACTTCATCGGCCAGAAGGTGCGAGAGCTGGAGGCGATCGTGCTGTTCGATTTCGAGGAGCTGCTGCTCCAGGAGCTCACCGCCCGGGTGGGGGAGCGCGGTCGCCTCAGCGGCCAGGGCCAACTTCCCCTGCTGGCGGCCAACACCGCCTCGCCAGGGTTGCAGCTGAAACTGGAGGCTGTGCCCTTCACCGTGCCCCGTATCAAGGCGGTGGCGGATGGCGACCTGCAGGTGAAGGGCAGCCTCACGGCCCTGGAGATCAGCGGAGAGCTGGCCATCGGCCGCGGCAGCATCAATGTGCAGCCCGGACGCCTGGAAGCCGCTTCTGGACCGGTGGCCAGCTCCGGCAAGGAGCTGCTCGAATCGCGCTGGACCTTCGAGCAGCCCCTGGTGCTGGTGGGCTCGGAACTGGAGAGCGACGCCAGTGAAGCCCTGCGCCGCGGCCTGCCCCAGGTGAAGGCGGTGGGCTTCAACGATCTGCGCCTGCGCCTCGGGCCTGGCCTCACGGTGGGCGTGCCCAACCTGGCCAGTTTCGGCGCCAAAGGCCTGCTGCGGATCAATGGTCGCCTCGATCCCACCCTCACGGCCCAGGGGGTGGTGAGGCTGGAGCGGGGCCGGCTCAACCTGTTCACCACCACCTTCAGCCTCGATCCGGATGCCCCCAACGTGGCCGTGTTCACGCCATCGCTGGGGCTGATTCCCTACCTCGACATCGCCCTGCGCACCCAGGTCTCCGACAGCCTCAACCTGGGCAATTCCCTCGGCAGCGGCGGCAGCCTGTCGTTGGCCCAACTCGAGACAACCCAGGCCGGCAGCCTCAACCAGCTCAATCTGGTCAAGGTGTTTCTGAGCGTGAGCGGTCCAGCTGACCGGCTTGCCGACAGCCTGACGCTGCGCAGCAGTCCGCCCTTGCCGGAGGATCGACTGCTGGCCCTGATCGGCGGCAATTCCCTGGCGGGACTGGCCGGCGCCGGAGCTGGTGCAGCCCTGGCCACGGTGCTGGGCCAGTCGCTGCTCTCGCCCGTGCTGGGCACCCTCAGCGATGCCTTTGGTCAGCGCCTGAGCTTTGCCCTGTATCCCGCCTACGTGAACCCCACGGTGAACAGCACGGCCGAGCGTCGCTCCGGTCGGGTGCCCCCCCAGCTGGTGCTTGGGGCGGAGATCGGCCTGGATGTCACGGAGCGCTTCAATGCCTCGGTGCTGGCGGCCCCCAACCGCTCGGACGTGCCACCCCAGCTCAACCTCACCTACAAGGCCTCGGAATTGCTCAACGTGCAGGGTTCGATCGATACCCAGGGGGCCTGGCAGACCCAGCTGCAGGTGTTCTTCCGCTTCTGATGGCAGCTTCCCAATCGGCTCCCCAACTGATCGGTGTGGATCTGGGCGGCACCGCCATCAAGCTGGGCCGCTTCAGCGAGACCGGTGTCCTGCTGGCTGAGGCCGAGGTGCCCACCCCCCAGCCGGCCATGCCCGGTGCCGTGACCGTGGCGATCGTCGAGGCGATCGGGGCCCTGGATCCCCAGCGGCTGGCTGATCGGGTGGGCATCGGCCACCCCGGGCCAGCTGATCGCGCCTGCCGCACCGCCCGCATCGCCATCAACCTGCCCGGCTGGCACGACGTGCCCCTGGCCGACTGGCTGGAGCCGCTGCTGCAGCGCCGGGTGACCTGCGCCAACGACGCCAACTGCGCCGCCATCGGCGAGCTCTGGCACGGGGCTGCCCGGGGTGCCCGTGACGTGCTGCTGCTCACCCTGGGCACCGGTGTGGGTGGGGCGGTGCTCCTCAATGGCCAGCTGTTCACCGGCCAGGGAGGTGCCGCCGCCGAGCCGGGACTGATCGGCCTCCAGCCCGATGGCCCTCCCTGCAACAGCGGTAACCAGGGCTCCCTGGAGAGCTACTGCAGCATCGGCGGCCTGGCGCGCTTGAGCCCGCTGCCGCCGCCTGAGCTCTGCCGGCTGGCGGAGCAGGGGGATGCCGCGGCCCTGGCCGTGTGGGCGGAGTACGGCCGGCTGCTGGGGGTGGGGATCAGCTCACTGCTCTATTTGTTCACGCCTGAGCTGGTGCTGATCGGCGGCGGGCTCAGTGCCGCCTTTCCCCACTTCGCCCCGGCTGTGTGGGCCGAGGTGGAGCGGCGGGTGCTGGCGGTGAGCCGCGAGGGCCTGCGGATCGAGCGCTGCGCCCTCGGCAACGGGGCCGGCCGGCTGGGGGCGGCGCGGCTGGCCCTGGAGCGGCTGCGGTGATGACCGGGCTCGAGGGGGCTGGCTTGAGAAGATGGCGCCATGAGCTTCTCCGCCGTTCCCGATCCCAGCCCTGAGCTGCTGCAGCGCGCCGCGGCCGTGCGCCGAAGCGCCAGTGCTCTGGCCCAGCTCAGCAACGCCGATCGCCAAGCGGCCCTGGAGGCCATGGCGGCGGCCCTGGAGGAGCGACGCGCGGCGATCCTGGCTGCCAATCAGGCCGACCTGGAAGCCGCTGGCGCCGATGGCCTGTCGCCAGCGTTGGTGGCACGGCTGAAGTTGGATGGCGCCAAGCTCGATGGAGCCATTGAAGGGGTGCGCCAGGTGGCGGCCCTGCCTGATCCGCTGGGGCGGCGCCAGTTGCACACCGAGCTCGATGCCGGCCTGGTGCTGGAGCGCGTCACCGTGCCCCTGGGGGTGGTGGGGGTGATCTTCGAGGCCAGGCCCGACGCGGTGATGCAGATCGCCTCGCTGGCGATCCGCTCCGGCAATGGCGCCATCCTCAAGGGTGGGCGCGAGGCCAGCCGCAGCTGTGCGGCCATCCTGGAGGCCCTGCAGGCCGGCCTGGCCCGCTCGGCGGTCCAGCCGGCCGCCCTGGAGCTGCTCACCAGCCGCGAGGAGAGCCTGGCGCTGCTGAAGCTCGATGGCCTGGTGGATCTGATCATCCCCCGCGGCTCCAACGCCCTGGTGCGCTTCATCCAGGACAACACCCGCATCCCCGTGCTGGGCCATGCCGATGGCATCTGCCACCTCTATGTCGACCGGCAGGTGGATCAGGAGCAGGCGCTGCGGGTGGCCCTCGACGCCAAGACGCAGTACCCGGCGGCCTGCAACGCCATCGAGACCCTGCTGGTGCACCGCGACGTGGCAGCCAGCTTCGTGCCTCAGGCCGTGGCGGCCTTCGGTGCGTCTGGGGTGGAGCTGCGCGGCGATGCGGAGGCGATGGCGCTGGGTGTGAGCCATGCCGCCACTGGCGACGACTGGAGCACTGAATACTCCGACCTGGTGCTGGCGGTGAAGGTCGTGGCCGATCTCGACGAGGCCCTGGCCCACATCGCCCGCTACGGCTCGCGTCATACCGATGCCATCTGCACCACCGATCCAGCGGCGGCTGATCGATTCCTGGCGGCTGTCGACAGCGCCGGGGTGT
>JBILDP010000106.1:0-7391 GCA_044352535.1 Prochlorococcaceae cyanobacterium | reverse complement strand
CCGCTGGCGATCACCAAGGCGGTGGTGCTCTACGTGTTTCGCTGTCTGGTGGGCGAGGCGATCCCGCTCAACGCCGGCTGCTTCGAGCCGCTGGAGCTGGTGGTGCCGGAGGGATGCCTGCTCAATCCCCGCCCGCCGGCGGCGGTGGTGGCGGGCAACGTGGAGACCTCGCAGGCCCTGGCCAATGCGCTGTTCCTGGCGCTCGGGGTGCAGGCGGCAGCCCAGGGCACGATGAACAACCTCAGCTTCGGCAACGCCGAGCGCCAGTACTACGAAACGATCTGCGGGGGCACCGGCGCCGGCTGCCGGCCCGGCGGCGCCCTGGGCGGACAACCCTTTGCTGGAACCTCAGCGGTGCAGAGCCACATGACCAACTCGCGCCTCACCGATCCGGAAGTGCTGGAGGAGCGCTTCCCGGTGCGGCTGGAGCGCTTCGCCATCCGCCGCGGCTCCGGCGGGGCGGGGCAGTGGCCCGGCGGCGATGGCGTGATCCGCGAGCTGCGTTTCCTTGAATCAATGACCGTGTCGCTGCTCAGCGGCTCCCGTCGGGTACGCCCCGCCGGCCTGGCGGGCGGGGAGCCCGGTGCCTGCGGCCGCAACCAGCTCACGCTCCCCGATGGCAGCAGCCAGGAGCTGCCGGGCAGCACCGAGCTGCAGGTGCCGGCCGGTGCCTTGCTGCGCATCGAGACCCCGGGAGGCGGGGGCTATGGGGATGCCGGAACGGGGGAACCAGCTCATGGAGCGTGATCTGATGGGGGATCGGCCTGATCTGCGGCTCAGTGGGCGTGCACGCCGGAGCCGCCTTGCCTGCGCCGTGCGGCCCCTGGCCCTGCTGCCGGCGCTGGCCATCACACCCCTCCAGCCTGCGGCCGCCAATGTGCTGCAGGAGGGGCGGCAGCGCTTTCAGCCGGTGTGGTCGGCCGGGGGGATCGTGGCCAGCCAGGAGCAGCTGGCTTCGGCTGTGGGAGCGCGGGTGCTGGCCCAGGGCGGCAACGCCGTGGATGCGGCAGTGGCGGCCTCCTTTGCCCTGGCCGTCACCCTGCCCCAGGCGGGCAACCTGGGCGGCGGCGGTTTTCTGGTGCTTTGGCTGCCTGGGGTGTCGCCAGCCCGGGCCCGGGCAGCCTGTGCGCCTGCGGCAGCGACAGCGGAGCTGAGCCTGGGCGGTGGCACGGCGGTGGCGGTGAACTTCCGCGAAATCGCGCCGCTGGCGATCCGGCCGGCGTTGTTTCTGGGCGCCGATGGCCAGCTCGATCGGCAGAAGGCCACCCGCAGCCTGCTGAGCACCGGGGTGCCGGGCACACCGGCGGGCCTGTTGCTGGCTCAGCGCTGTTATGGGCGGTTGACGCGCCAAACGGTGCTGGCGCCGGCGATCGCCCTGGCGGAGCGGGGCTTCCCAGTGGGCAAGGAGTTGGCCGATTCCCTGCAGCAGGCGGCGCCTTTCTTGCAGCCCGACCCCACCTCCCGTGCTCTGTTCTTCAAGCCGGGCTCAGCCGGGCCTGCCAGCTCCGGAGCTACGCCAAAGCAAGTCCACGCTGCGCTCCAGCCGTACCAGCCCGGCGAGATCCTGCGCCAGCCCCAGCTGGCCGGCACCCTGCGGCGGCTGGCGGCGGCGGGGGAGGTTGCTTTCTACCGGGGACCGGTGGCCGACCAGCTGGTGGAACTGATGCGGCGGGGCGGCGGGCTGATCAGCCACGACGACCTTGAGCGCTACCGGGCCCAGCTGGTGACACCGCTGCAGGGCAGGTTCCGCGGCCACCCGGTGCTCACCATGCCCCCTCCCAGCGGAGGTGGGGTCACGCTGCTGATGCTGCTGGGTCTGCTGGAGCCGATCCCCCTTGAGCAGCTCGGCCAGGGCTCGGCCGCTGCCCTGCACCGGCTGGCTGAGGCGATGAACCTCTCCTATCGCGACCGCAACCGCTGGCTGGGAGACCCCGATCAGATCGCCATGCCGCTGGATCGGTTGCTGAGTCGCCGCTATCTGCAACAGCTGCGCGAGACAATCCGGCTGGATCGGCACCGCCCCGCAGCAGAGCTCGACCCGCCGCCAGCCGCTCGGCGTGAGGGCACCAACACCACCCACCTGTCGGTGGCCGACCGTGATGGAGGGCTCGTGGCCACCACCACCACGCTCAACTTCGCCTATGGCAATGGCATCAGCGTGCCCGGGGCCGGTTTTCTGCTCAACAACGAGATCGACGACTTCGCTCTCCAGCCTGGGGCCGCCAATGCCTACGGGCTGGTGCAGGGCCAGGCCAATGCCGTGGCGCCTGGGAAGCGGCCGCTCAGCTCGATGACTCCCACCCTCGTGTTCCGCCCGGATGGTCGGCCCTGGCTGGCCACGGGCAGCCCCGGCGGCAGTCGCATCATCACCACCGTGCTGCAGGTGCTGCTGGGGCGGATCGTGCATGGCCTCAACCTGGCCAGCGCCGTGGCCGCCCCCCGCATGCACAGCCAGCTCTGGCCTGATCGCTTGCAACTGGAGCAGGGCTTCAGCCCCGACACCCTCCGGCTGCTGGAGGGGATGGGGCACACGCTCCTGGCCGCCCCGGCGATGGGGTCGGCCAACAGTGTGGAGGTGCTGCCCGGGGGCGGCAGCCTGGGCGTGGCAGATCCCAGGCGCCGCGATGCGGCTGCGGTGCCCGAGGGGGATTGATGCAGGGAACCCTCAGCTCTCAGCTACCGGGGCCGTGAGCAGATTCACCGCCGAGAAGGCCAGGCCGATGCCGAAGAGGGTGCCGATCGCCCAGAGGCTGTCGCTTGGCCACTCACTGATCAGCATCACACCCAGAATTGCCGTGACGATGCCATCGACCAGCACCAGGCCCCGGGCTGGCCCCTGACTGGCGGCGGCCGTGGCCAGTTCCATCACACCTTCAAACGCCAACAGGAAACCCACAAACAGGGTGAGGCTCACCTCGCTGCCCACCGGGTAGGCCAGGGTCCACACGCCACCACCCAGGTAGAGCAGACCGGAGAGCAGACGAAATAGCTTGCTGCTGGTGTCGCCGCTGCCGGTGAGCCGAAGCAACTGGGCGATGCCGGCGGCGATCGCCACACCGCCGATGCCGATCGTGAGCAGGGTGGCCGACACAAACGGCAGTGCAATGGCCAGGCCCGCAGCCACAAACAGAAGGATGGCTGCGCTCCAACGCAGGGCGGGCGATGCGGGTACGGACACGGTCAGGATTCTGGGACGACTCAACCCTAAGGGGGAGTCAGCAGGCCGTTTCCCTGCAGGCAACTTGGTGACAGTTGACTGGCGTGATGGCCTGTCAGGTTTTGATCCGGAGCCGTGTCAGTGGATGCTGATCGAGGGAGTGGGCCTGTGGCGAAGCATCACAGAACACAGGCAGGCCCGCTGCAGGCGCAGCACATTGGATGCAAATGAACCATGGGCTGACTCGCTTCATGCTCGAGCCCTTGCCTCTGCCGTTTGCGCCCCATCTGCCGTTTGCGCCGTTGTTGGCTGAGCTGCTGCCGGCGCTCAACGACCACAACCTTCCATGGATGGACACGATTCATCCAATCGTGGTGCACTTCGTGATCGCCATGGGGTTGATCAGCTTTGTGTTCGACCTGATCGGTGTGCTGTTCCGCCGCGGCAAGTTATTTGAAGTCAGCTTCTGGAATCTGCTGTTTGCCACCGCTGCGATCTTCGTGGCGATCATCTTTGGCCAGGTGGAGGCCGGACTGGCCAATCCCTACGGAGCCTCCAGCGAAATCCTCAACCTGCACAGCACCATTGGCTGGTCGTTGGCGGGGGTGCTCTCGCTGATGTCGGGCTGGCGCTATGTGATCCGTAGCCGCGACCCCCAGCAGATCCCGCTCAGTTTTCTCGGAGCCGGTGCGCTGCTGAGCGCACTGATTGTGGTACAGGTCACCCTGGGCAACCAGTTGATCTGGGTCTATGGCCTGCACACCGTGCCGGTGGTGCAGGCGATGCGCGACGGCCTGGTGTGATGGCTCCCTACATCTCCCCCGATCCTCCGATCGAACAGCTGGCCCGGCAGCTGGGGCCCAACGGTCTGCCCTATGCGCTGCCGATTCACCCCAATCTGGTGCATCTCACCATTGGTCTGTTCGTGATTGCGATCGCCTTCGATATCGCTGGCGCTCTCTATCCGGTGGAGAAGAGACTGTTCCGCTTTCTGGCGCTGCCGGTGACCCGAGCCGGGTTTCACGATGTGGGTTGGTACAACCTGGTGGCCTGCGCCATCGTGAGCTTCTTCACGGTGGCGGCCGGCTTTTATGAAATGCTCCTGGCCGTGCCGTTGCCTGGAGTGACCAGCAGCATTGGTCTGCAGAGCATGCAGACAATGCTGCTCCATGGTGTGGGCGGCGTGCTGATTCTGCTGGTGATCGTGGCCATGACCGTGTGGCGTGGTTACCAGCGGTTCGCGTGGCGAAAGGACATGGGCCGCCAGGTCCAGTGGCTCTACCTGCTGGTGGGCCTGGGGTTGTTTCTGGTGATCGGCCTGCATGGCACCCTCGGCGCCGAATTGGCCGCTGAATTCGGTGTGCACATCACCGCCGATCAACTGCTGGCGGCCGGAGCAGATCTCAGGGAGGCTCTGCCATGACCAGTTCATCACCGCGCCTGCGGCCCCTGCCCCTGCTCGGGCTGGGGCTCTGGGTTGGCCTGCTGGTGCTCATCAGCATCTGGATGAGTCATCAGGCCTATCGCTGGCTGCCCGTGCAGGCCTCCACCGCCGCGCCCCTGGTGGACGGCCTCTTCAGCTTCGAGACGGGGGTGGGCACGTTCGTGTTTCTCGGTGTGATCTCCGTGATGGCCTGGGTGGTGCTGATGCACCGCGCTGAGAAGTATGACGAGAGTGATGCCGAGCCGATCGAGGGCAACACCCGCCTGGAGGTGATCTGGACCGCCATCCCCTTGGTGCTGGTGATGGCGATCGCCGCTTACTCCATCCGGGTGAACACCACCCTGGGGGTGCTGGGCCCGATGGAGCACATTCACCTGCACGATCCAGTGGAACAGCAAGGGGGCTACCCAGGTGACCGTCTGCCTGCGGAGACCGTGGAGGTGATCGCCAGGCAGTGGTCGTGGGAGTTTCGCTATCCCGATGCTGGAGTGTCCTCCACCGAACTGCATCTGGCACTCGATCAGCCCGTCACCTTCAGGCTGGTTTCCGACGATGTGATCCATGGCTTTTACATCCCTGCTTTTCGCCTCAAGCAGGATGTGATTCCCGGCACCGCCATCGACTTCAACCTCACCCCCACCCGGGAAGGGCGCTATCGCCTGCGCGACTCCCAGTTCAGCGGCACCTGGTTCGCTGCCAATCAGGCCGATGTGGTGGTGGAGACCGACGATGCCCACGCCGCCTGGTTGAAGCAGGCCGCAGCCCAGCCCCTCCAGCCCGGCATCAGTGATGCGGTGGAGGAGTACGCCACCCGTGGCAGAAAAGCCAATCCCGGCTGGGCCACCGTGCCTCCGGCTCCGCCTCCTCAGGTGAATGTTCCCGGTTCCAATCGCCTCCCCCACGACGCCTGAGCTCGTTCAGCCCGATGACTTCCGCCACCTTCCCCGCCAGCGAGCCCAAGCCATCCTGGACCCGCTATTTCAGCTTCAACACCGACGCCAAGGTGATCGGCATCCAATACATTGTTCTGTCCTTTTTCTATTTTCTGATCGGTGGTCTCCTGGCCATGATCATCCGCGGTGAGCTGATCACGCCAGCCGCCGATCTTGTTGATCGCACCGTGTACAACGGCATCTATACGATGCATGGAACGATCATGTTGTTCCTGTTTATCTTCCCGGTGCTCAACGGACTCAACAACCTGTTGATTCCTACGATGATCGGTGCTCCCGACATGGCCTTCCCGCGTCTGAATGCGGTGGCCTTCTGGCTGGTGCCGATCTTCGGCACATTGCTGATCGCCAGCTTCTTCGTGCCCGGGGGTCCCGCCTATTCAGGCTGGTGGTCGTATCCGCCCGTGAGCATCCAGAACCCCCTCGGCCATCTGGTGAGTGGCCAGGGCCTCTGGCTCACGGCGGTGGCCCTCTCCGGAGTGTCCTCGATCATGGGGGCGGTGAATTTCGTGACCACGATCATCCGCATGCGGGCCCCAGGCATGTCCTGGTTCCGCATGCCCGTGTTCTGCTGGACGGCTCTTGCTGCCCAGAGCCTGCAGTTGATCGGCCTGCCAGCGCTCACCGGTGGGGCGGTGATGCTGCTGTTTGATCTCGTGGCCGGTACGTCGTTCTACCGGCCTGAGGGTGGTGGGGATCCCGTGCTCTACCAGCATTTCTTCTGGTTTTATTCCCACCCTGCTGTTTATGTGATCATCCTGCCGGTGTTTGGGGTGTTCTCCGAGCTCTTCCCGGTGTATTCGCGCAAGCCGCTCTTCGGCTATGTGTATGTGGCCCTGGCTTCCTTCATCATCGTGGGGCTGGGCCTGGTGGTGTGGGTTCATCACATGTTTCCCAGTGGCGTGGCGCAGTGGATGCGCAATCTCTTCATGGTCACCACCATGCTGATCGCCGTGCCCACCGGGGTAAAGGTGTTCGCCTGGCTTGGCACCCTCTGGCGCGGCAAGTTGCGGCTCACCACCCCCATGCTCTTCTGCCTCGGGGGCCTGTTCAACTTCGTGTTCGCCGGCATCACCGGCATCATGCTGGCCACCGTGCCCGTGGATATTCACGTGAGCAACACTTACTTCGTGGTGGGCCACTTTCACTACGTGATCTACGGCGCGGCGGTGATGGGTGTGTTCGCCGCCGTGTATCACTGGTTTCCGAAGTTCACGGGCCGCATGCCCTACGAGGGACTGGGCAAGCTCCATGTCTTGCTTACCTTCGTGGGGGCGAACCTCAACTTCTTGCCCATGCATCCGCTGGGTCTGATGGGCATGCCCCGGCGGGTGTCGTCCTACGACCCGGAATTCGCTTTCTGGAATGTGCTCGCCAGCCTGGGGGCGTTCCTGCTTGGGGTGTCAATCATTCCCTTCCTGCTCAACATGGTGAGCTCCTGGGTGCGCGGACCCAAGGCCACCCACAACCCCTGGAATGCCATCGGGCTGGAGTGGCTCCTGCCCTCGCCGCCGCCGGAAGACAACTTTGGGGAGCACGTGCCCATTGTGATCTCCCGCCCCTATGGCTACGGCACCGGCCAGCCCCTGGTGGAAAACCAGGAGGCGATCGAGCACCAACTCATCTTGAAGGAGGCCAGCGCATGACCACCTCCCTTCCTGCCTCCCCCGGGCATGGCCATACGGGGGAGTCCCACCAGAATCACACTCTCACGGGCTTCATCATCTTTCTGTGCTCTGAGAGCGTCATCTTCCTGGCATTCTTCAGCGGCTTCGCCCTGCTGAAGACCTCAGCGCTCAACTGGTTGCCGCCCGGAGTGGAGGGACTGGAGTGGCGC
>JBILDP010000105.1:0-7410 GCA_044352535.1 Prochlorococcaceae cyanobacterium | reverse complement strand
TGCTCAGCCATGCGGTTGGCACCGTGCTTGGTGCGCGAGAACACCAGCACCTGCTCCCAGCCATTGCTGGCGATCAGGTGAATGAGAAGCTCGCCCTTGCGTGCCATATCGCACGGGTGAAGCAGGTGCTCCACCGTGGTGGCAGTGCGGTTTTCAGGCGTGGCCTGCAACTGCACGGGGGCATGCAACAGACCATGGGCCAGCTTGCGGATCGGGGCGCTGAAGGTGGCCGAAAACAGCAGGGTCTGGCGCCGGGGTGGCAACAGGGCCAGCAGCTTCTGGATGTCGCGGATGAAGCCCATGTCGAGCATGCGGTCGGCTTCATCGAGCACCAGGATCTGCACCTGATCGAGCCGCAGGGCGCGCTGCTGATGCAGGTCGAGCAGCCGGCCCGGAGTGGCCACGAGCACATCGGTGCCGGCCCGTAGCCGCTTGATCTGGGGGTTGATGTTGACCCCACCGAACACCACATCACTGCGCAAGGGCAGATGACGTCCGTAGGCCGCCACGCTCTCGCCCACCTGGGCGGCCAGCTCGCGGGTGGGGGTGAGCACCAGAGCCCGCACCACGCCGCCGTGGGCCGGGGCGCCATGGCGCAACCGCTCCAGCATGGGGAGGGTGAAGCCGGCTGTCTTGCCGGTACCGGTCTGGGCTGCCGCCATCACGTCATGACCCTCCAGCACCGCCGGGATGCACTGCTGCTGGATCGGCGAGGGCGTGGTGTAGCCCTGTTCGGCCACGGCCTGCAGGATCGGCTGACCCAACCCCAGACCGCTGAAACCCTCAGCTGCGGGGGCGCTGGCGCCTGAGGTCGTGCTGGCGCTGCTGTTGGCGTTGCTGTTGGTGCTGAGCTGGGAGGTTGGGGTGGCGCCATCGCGCGAAGCACGGGCTCGCGTGGCGCTGGCTCGCGGGGTGCGGGCAGCTGGTGTGGCGCTCGTGATGGGGGCGGTGGCGTGGGTTCAACCTTCACCCTACGGGCCCACCGCGGCCCGGCCGTGGCTCAGTTGAGATAGAGCCGGCGCGCCGTCTCCAGCACGGCCACCAAATCCGCATCGCTGAGGTCGAGGGCCTCCCGCCAGCCCACCTCAGCCAGCCAAGAACGCAGGGCAGCGGCGGCCTGGGGGGGCGCAAACGCCTCGAAGAAGCTCTCCTGGGCCGCCAACACCCGGAACTTGAGGAACTCCAGCAAGCGAGCCTTCAGCCGAGCCGGCTGGATCAGACGGCAGTGACGGCCGTCCACACCCAGGTCGAGCCCACCAGAGTGCTCCTCCAGCGCGGGAAGGTTGGGGATCCAGGGCATCAGCACCTCCAGCTGGCCGGCGGGCTGGTGATGGCGAAGCTTGGTTTCAGGGTGGGGCCAGTAGATCCAGCCGGCCAGGGGCTGCTCAAGCGACTGGTCAAGGGGCTGCTCAAGGGGCTGCACAGGGGGCTGCTCAAGGGGCTGCCCAGTGGCGGCCGCGGGGTCTGTGCCGGGCGGGGCGGGGAGGCGCAGCAGGCAGGGCCAGAAGGAGAAGGTTTCCGGCGGATGCAACGGCGTCCAGGCCAGATGGTTGATCCGCAGCGCCGGCTGGCTCAGGCGCCACTCGCCACCGGGCACCAGCAGATTCAGGGTGCCGTTGAAGCAGTCGCCGAGATCAAGGCCACAGCGGGCGAAGGCAGGGCGTTGCAGGGCAAGGGTGCCGGCTGGATAGGGGCTGTCGCTGGCACGGCCCGAGGCCACACCATGGCCAGCCTGGCGGCGACAGCGGTGCCAGCGCACATGCTCGCGGGGGATGGCGGGGGGATGGGACACAACCATGGCCATCGCCCTCAGCACCTCCCAGCCACCGGGCTGAAGTGGGCGCAGCGCTCACACGGCCCTTCAGGCAGCACGGCACAGCGCAGCAGCGGGCTGCGCGCGTTGAAGCGGCAGTGGGGATCGCCGATCACCCAGCCCTGGCCCCACCAGCGGGCGTCGGCCGGCTGGCGCTGGGGCTTCACCTGCAGGGCCACCGCTGCCAGCTCATAGGTGCCATTGCACAGCCGGTAGCGGTGGCGGCGCTGCAGCACCAGAAAGCTGCGCTCGCCCAGCTCCAGCCAGCGCCCGGGCTGGGGCACATCGGCCAGAGCCTCCACCTCCAGCTGGTCGAGCAGCTGGTCGCTGCCGATCTGGCGCAGCTCAACCCGCATCGCCGGGCACCTCAGCCTCCAGGGGGGTGGGGGACTGGCGTACGGAGAAGCCCCAGGCAAACAGACCGGCCACCAGCACCAGCAGGCTCCATTCCGGCGGGTCGAACACCGGCCAGATCAACCGCAGCAGCAGCCGCACCCCCACCAGACCCACCGCCAGATAACCGGCGGTTTCCAGGTGCTCGAAGATCTCCAGCCAGCGGATGAACAGCTCGGCCGTAAGCCGCAGGGCGATCACACCGATCACGCCGCCGGCCATCACCAGCACGAGCCGATCGCTCACGGCCACCGCTGCAGCCACGCTGTCGAGGGAGAAGGCCAGATCGGTGAGCGCCAGGGTGGCCACCACCGAGCGCAGGCTCGCCCCCTGAACGGAATGGCCAGGCGCCTGTTGGTGGCCCGGCTGATCCGTGCCCCCAGCCTCCGCTTCCTGGCGCTCCTCGGCCGGCTGGTTGGTGAGGTCGTAGAGGTGCTTGCCACACAGCCAGAGCAGGTAGCTGGCTGCCGCCAGTTGCAGCGGCCAGAAGTGCAACACCCATTGGGCCGCCGCAATCAGGCCCAGACGAAACACCAGGGCCAGCAGCAGGCCGAGATTGAGGGCGGTCTCCTGGCGGGCCCGGTCGTGAAGGCGCCGTGAGATCGCGGCCAGGGCGATGGCGTTGTCGGCCGACAGCACCGCCTCCAGCGCCACCAGCAGGGGCAACAGCAGCAGCACCTCGCGCCACTGATCTGCCTGCTGGATCAGTGGCGTGAGCGATTCGATCGACTCGGCTTCCATCTCGGCTGGCGGAGGCTTCACTGTAGGAAGGCTGAACCGCCTCCCGAATGCAGCTGCAGGCCCGACTGGTGCACGCCGAGCCCGGCTCCCGGGTGGTGGAGGTGATGGCCCACCACCAGGGCGAACTGCTGGGCAGTGCCCTGGGGGAGGCAGCCACGGCCGAAGCAGCGGAAGACCGGGCCCTCAGCCGCCTGCAGCTGCGGCTGGGATCACAGCCGGCCATCAGCCCGGAAGCCAGACCCAAGCCCAGTGCGAAGTCCAGCCCCAACCCGGCAGCTGCCGCCAGGCCGAAACCGATCCCGCAAGGCACCGCCGGGCCAGTTCCTGAACCCGTCGCCACGGCCGCCGAACCGCTGGCGCCCCAGCCCGTGGCGCCCGTGCCCGTGCCCGCCGCTGAGCCGATCGCCCCTGAACCGATTGCCACTGAGCCGATTGCCACTGAGCCGATCGCCGAGCCGCCTGCCGATCCCGACGACTGGAGCAGTGAGCTGGCCCAGCTGGATCTGGAACTGCGCCGCATCGGCTGGCAACGCGAGCAGGAGGGTCCCTATCTGGAGCGCACGTTCGGACATCCCAGCCGCAGCCGGCTCACCAGCTACGGCGACCTGGTGGCCTATCTGCAGGCCCTGCAGAACCTCCCTCCCGGCAGCGATCCCTCCACGGCCCCCATTCCCCTGCGACGTCGCGACCTGCTCAGCCAGTGCGACCAGCTGCTCGGCCAGCTGGGGTGGAGCGCGGTCCAGGGCCGGGAGTTTCTGGAGCGTCACTTCCAGCTCACCAGCCGCCAGCAGCTCAGCGACAGCCAGCTGCTGCAGTTCAACATGCTGCTGGAAGGCGAGTTCATCGGCATTTAGCTGCCAACCCGCACCGCTAACCCGCCAGGCGGCAGTTGCTGCGCAGCAGCAGCGGGCCCAGAGCCAGCAGGTGCTGGTTGGCGTAGGCCTCCCGCTCAAGCCGCCGTTCGGGCTCGGAGGCCTGGCGATACAGCGGCTCCTGCAGCACCCGCCGCAGTGCAGGCGGGAGCTGCTCGGACACACCAACGGGCTGGGGCTGGGCCGTGATCCCGCCACCGCGACAGCTCTGGGCCACGTGGATGGCCTCGTGGTTGAGCACCTGGGCAAATTCGCGGCTGCCGCTCCCGAGCACGGAGGGTTTCACCCGCAGGGTGCGCGAGCGGGGATCCCATTCACCGGCGGCTCCTGCTTTGAGGGGCTGGCTCAGCTGGATGCGTACCCCGGCATCCGCCAGCAAACCCAGCAGTTCGGAGATGGCGGCCCGCTCACGGTCGAAGGAAGGCGGGTTGGCCATCAGCTCCCTGATCTCCCTGAGGCTGAGCTCCGGTTCCCCTTGGCGGCGCTTGTAGAGGTAGCGGATGCGGCCATCCGGCAGCACCTCCGCCCGCGGCGTCCAGGCGGCATCGGCCGCCGCCAGCCGGGCCAGCAACGCCCCGGGCTCAACACCCTCCAGACCGGCAGGCTCCGGGGTCGGCAGCATGGCCGCCACCTGTGCGGGCACGGGCGGCAATGCCGCTGGAGACCAGCTCCCGGGGCGCTGGTAAGCCAGGGCAAAGCCAAGTGACACGAGCAGCCCAGCGAGCGCCGGCACGGGCCACACCGGGAACGGCTTCTGCAGGGGCCGAAGGCAACGGGCGCAGACCCAGACGCCATCGTGCCGCTGCCGCCTGCGCAGCGGTCGGAGCTCGCAGGAGGGGCAGTGGTAGCGGGGCACACGCCCATTGTGGCGAGCATCCCTGCGAGACCGGTTGCCAAGATCGAAAGCCCCGCGCTTTGCCCCGATGCCCCTCTCCGCCCTGGTGCGCCAGCTGCAGCAGGCGCCCCTCACCGGCGAGCTGCGGGCGCGGATCGGGCGCAGCGATCGGCTGAGGCTCAGTGGTGCCGGCCGGGCGGCGCGGGCCCTGGTCAGCAGCGCGCTTGCGGCCCAGGCCCATGCGGCCGCCGAGGGACCGGCACCGCTGCTGGTGGTGGTGCCCACCCTGGAGGAGGCGGGCCGCTGGGCCACGCTGCTGGAGCTGATGGGCTGGCGCAGCTGCCAGCTCTATCCCACCAGCGAGGGCAGCCCTTATGAGCCCTTCGATCCCACCAGCGAGATCACCTGGGGGCAGCTGCAGGTGCTCAGCGAGCTGCTGGATGCGCCCCACCAGCTCGCCATCGTGGCCACCGAGCGGGCACTGCAGCCACACCTGCCGCCGCCGGCCGCCCTGAAAGAGCAGTGCCTGAGCCTGCGCAAGGGCGACAGCCTGGATCTCGAAGAGCTGGGCGAAACCCTCACCCGCCTGGGCTACGAGCGCGTCACCACGATCGAGCAGGAGGGGAGCTGGAGCCGCCGCGGCGACATCGTCGATGTGTTCCCGGTGAGCAGCGAGCTCCCCGTGCGCCTGGAGTTCTTCGGCGAGGAGCTGGAGAAACTGCGGGAGTTCGACCCCGCCACCCAGCGCTCGCTCGATTCGATCGAGGTGGTGCGGCTCACCCCCAGCGGCTACGGCCCGCTGATTGCGGAAGCCCTGCGGCAGGGCATGCCCGACGGGCTGGAGCAGCTGCTCAGCGCCGAGGCCCTCGAGCAGCTGCTGGAGGGCGGCACACCCGAGGGGCTCAGGCGGCTGATGGGCCTGGCCTGGAGCCGGCCCGCGTCGCTGCTCGACTACCTTCCTGCCGCCACCCTGGTGGCGATCGACGAGCGGCGCGCTTGCCTCGCCCACGGCCAGCAGTGGTTTGACCACGTGGTCGACCACCACGCCGAAACCGAGGCCGAGCTGGGGGCGCCACTGCCCGCGGTGCAGCACCGCCCGCCGGTCGACACGCTCGCCGAGGCCAGCGAGGGCTTCACGGGCTTCGATCTGGCCGAGCTGCACGAGAGCGACAGCCATGCCAACAGCTTTGATCTGGCTAGCCGGCCAGTACCGGCCTACCCCAATGCCTTCGGCAAGCTGGCCGAGCTGATCAAGGGCTTCCAGGGGGAGAAGGCGGCGGTGTGGCTGCTCTCCGCCCAGCCCAGCCGGGCGGTGGCGCTGCTGGAGGAGCACGACTGCATCAGCCGCTTCGTGCCCAACCCCGGCGACCTCCCCGCGATCGAGCGGCTGGTGGAGCAGGGCACGCCGGTGGCCCTCAAGAGCCGGGGCACAGCCGAGCTGGAGGGCCTGCTGCTACCGGCCTGGAAGCTGGTGCTGATCACCGACCGGGAGTTTTTCGGCCAGCACGCCCTGGCCGCCACCGGCTACGTGCGCCGCCGCCGCAAGGCCGCCAGCCGCACGGTGGACCCCAACAAGATGCGGCCCGGCGACTTCGTGGTGCACCGCAACCACGGCATCGGCAGGTTTGTGAAGCTCGAGAAGCTGGCGATCGGCGGCGAATCCAGGGATTACCTGGTGGTGCAATACGCCGACGGCCTGCTGCGGGTAGCCGCCGACCAGCTCGGCAGCCTGGGCCGCTATCGCGCCACCGGTGACGCCCCGCCCGAGCTCAACCGCATGGGCGGCACCGCCTGGACCCGCGCCAAGGAGCGGGCCAAGAAGGCGATCCGCAAGGTGGCGGTGGATCTGGTGAAGCTCTACGCCGAGCGCCACAAGGCGCCAGGGTTCGCCTATCCCCCCGATGGCCCCTGGCAGAACGAACTCGAAGACTCCTTCCCCTACGAACCCACGCCGGATCAGGTGAAGGCGATCGCCGATGTGAAGCGCGACATGGAGGAGCCGTCACCGATGGACCGGCTGGTGTGCGGCGATGTGGGCTTCGGCAAGACTGAGGTGGCGATCCGGGCGATCTTCAAGGCCGTGACCGCCGGCAAGCAGGTGGCCATGCTGGCGCCCACCACGGTGCTGGCCCAGCAGCACTGGCGCTCGCTCTCGGAGCGGTTCGCGCCATACCCGGTGAAGGTGAGCCTGCTCAACCGCTTCCGCACCGCTGGCGAGCGCAAGACGATCCTCGAGGGCCTCACCTCCGGAACAGTGGATGTGGTGGTGGGCACCCACCAGCTGCTCTCCAAGGGCACCGCCTTCAAGCAGCTGGGCCTGCTGGTGGTGGATGAGGAGCAGCGCTTCGGCGTGAATCAGAAGGAAAAGATCAAGGCCCTCAGAAAAGACGTGGACGTGCTGACCCTGAGCGCCACGCCGATCCCGCGCACCCTCTACATGAGCCTTTCGGGAGTACGCGAGATGAGCCTGATCACCACGCCGCCGCCCCTGCGCCGGCCGATCAAGACCCACCTGGCCGCCCTGGATGAGGAGGCGGTGCGCAGCGCCATCCGCCAGGAGCTCGATCGCGGCGGCCAGGTGTTCTATGTGGTGCCGCGGGTGGAGGGGATCGAGGAGGTGGCCGAGGGTCTGCGGCAGATGATTCCGGGGCTGAAGCTGCTGGTGGCCCACGGCCAGATGGCCGAAGGGGAGTTGGAGAGCGCCATGGTGGCCTTCAACGCCGGCGAGGCCGACCTGATGCTCTGTACCACGATCG
>JBILDP010000007.1:0-24143 GCA_044352535.1 Prochlorococcaceae cyanobacterium | reverse complement strand
CTGCTGCTGCCCCTCGCCCAGCGACTGCCCTGGCTGCTGTCGCTGATGTTGTGCCTGCTGGCACTGGTGCTGATGGTGTTCCTCAGCCGCTACTCAGTGCTGCGGCGCACGCGCCCACTGGTGTACATCCTTGGCGGCCTGGCCCTGTTGCTGGAGCTCACCTGGCACATCGCCCTGGTGCGGGCGCCCTCCATGGCTGCCGCACTCACCTTTCCGCATGTGCTGGTGTGGGTGTTGTTCCTGGTGCTGTCCACCGTGCGCAAGGTGCGCACGCTGATCCGGGAGCCGTTCGTCACCGTGTCGGTGGTGCTGGGGGCCGCCTCGGGATATCTGACCCTCGGCATCGCCGGTGGCCTGCTGCTCACCACCCTGTGGGTGGTGGATTCAGCTGGCTTCCTGCCGGCTGCCCTGCCTGCGGCTGTGGCCGGTCAGAGTCCGGTGCTCACGGCTGGGCCCGCCTTGATGGCGGCTGCGTTTGGCCTGCTCACCACGGTGGGCACCGGTGTCCTGAGCCCCGCCAGTGTGCCCGCCCAGGTGCTTGCCACCGTGATCACCGTGGCCGGTCAGCTGTATGTCGCCATCCTGATCGCCCTGATCCTCGGCCGGGTGCACCGGCGTCTGCTCTGACCCAATCGATCAACGGTCTGTTCAGCTCGCTTCGCTGGTGAGCACCAGGGCTGAGCGCTCCCGGGTGGCGATCACCCAGAGCCATTTGGTGAGCAGGGTGAGGCGATTCTCGGAGTCGGGCATGAAGGCCAGGTGGGCCAGGCCCCAGAGCAGCCAGCCCAGTGGCCCGCTCACCTTGAGACCGCGCAGGTTGGCCACGGCAAACAGGGGGCCCACCACCGCCATGCTGCCGAAATCGCTGAACACAAAGGGCCTGTGCTGCTTGCCCTGGATGCGGGCCAGGACGTCGTGGGCCACCCAGCCGCCCATCTGCACGGCCGGACCGGCCATGCCGGGCAGAGGTTTGCCGTCGGCGGTGTGGCTGTAGCTGCAGAGATCGCCCACCACGCGGATCTCGGGATGGCCCGGGATCGAGAAGTCTGGCTGCACCACCACCCGGCCGCCGCGATCCACCTCCAGTTGGCCGCAGCGTTGGCCCAGCAGCTTGCCCAGCGGCGAGGCGCTCACGCCAGCGGTCCAGCAGATGGTGCCGGCCTCCAGCACCTGTTCTCCGGAGGCGGTGTCCACCACCACCTGGCCAGCCTCGATCGCCTTGACGCGTCCGCCCAGCAGCAGCTGCACGCCGTTGTGCAGCAGGCGCTGACCGGCCGCTGCGGAGAGCTGGGGGTCCATGGCCCGCAGCACCCTGTCGCCCGGATCCACGAGGGTCACGGTGCACTGCTGGGGGTCGAGCTGTTTGAAGTCGCGCTCGAGGGTGTGGCGCATCAGGTCGTTGAGCGAGGCCGCCAGCTCACAGCCGGTGGGCCCGCCGCCGATCACCACCACCGACTGCAGCAGCCGGCGCCGCTGCGGGTCGGGGGTCTGCTCCGCCTCCTCCAGGGCGCTGAGCACCTGGCGGCGGATGCTGGCCGCATCTTCCAGGGTCTTCATCGGGGTGGCGAAGGCCCGCCAGTCGTCGTGGCCGAAGTAGCTGCTGGTGGCCCCTGCCGCCAGGATCAGCTGGTCGTAGCGATAGCGGCGGTCGTTGAAGATCACCTCCTTGGCGTTCACGTCGAGGTCGTCGACCTCGCCCAGGAGGATCTGCACGTTGGGGGCCTGACCCACCATCTGGCGCAGGGGCGAGGCCACATCGTCCTGCGACACGAGCCCGGATGCCACTTGATAGAGCAGGGGCTGGAAGAGATTGAAGTTGCGGCGATCGATCAGGGTGACTCTCACGTCCTGGCCGGCCAGCACATGGGCGGCCTTGATGCCGGCGAATCCGCCTCCCACGATCACCACATGGGGCTGCTCCCGCAGCCTGGTGTCCGGTGGGTCGAGTTCCAGGAAGAAGCGCTCAGGTGCCACGGCGGCCGACCGATTGGTCGGACCTTATGTCGCTTTTGCTGGTTCTGCCCGCTCATGTGGCGAGATCCTGCTCCCTGTGGGAGGGACTCGAAGTGGCTCCATGCCGAGGGGCTGGACTCAGCGGCGGGTGGGCACCACCTGCATGCCGATCGGTGCCAGGGCGATCAGGGCCAGCTTGATGTGCTGGATGCCGAAGGGAATGCCGATGATCGAGATGAAGCAGGCCAGGGCTGAGCTCAGGTGGCCGATGGCCAGCCACCAGCCGGCCACCAGAAACCAAATCAGGTTGCCTACCAGCCCCAGGGGGCCGGTGCCGAAATCCATTCGCCCAGTGAGTTCCCGCCGGCTCACGGCCTCCTGGCCGAAGGGCCAGAAGGAGAAGTTGCCGATCACAAAGCAGGCCCTCGCCCAGGGGATGCCCACGATCGTGATGGCGGCCACCAGCCCGGCCAGCCACCAGCCCAGGCCCATCACGAAGCCGCCCAGCACCAGCCAGAGAACGTTGAGCAGGAAGCGCAGCATGGTTTCGGTAGGACTGTCACCAGCTTGCTCAATGCCGCCGTTGCAGGGTGCTCCCTGGCTCAGCTGCCCAGATAGGCTTCCCGCAAACTGGGGTTGGCCAGTAGGTCCTTCGCGCCGCCCTGCAAGGTGAGCTGGCCTGCCTCCAAGACGTAGCCGCGGTCGGCGATCTCAAGCGCGGCCTGGGCGTTCTGCTCCACCAGCAGCATTGTGAGGCCCTCGCGGTGCAGCTGGGCCAGGGCGCGCATCACCTCGTTCACCAGCTTGGGCGCCAGACCCAGGCTGGGTTCATCGAGCAGCAGCAGCTCCGGCCGGCCCATGAGCGCCCGGGCAATGGCCAGCATCTGCTGTTCGCCGCCCGAGAGTGCTCCGGCCAGCTGCTGGCGCCGCTCGGCCAGGCGTGGGAACAGGTCGTAGCAACGCTCCAGGTCGCCCGCGATGCCGGCGCGATCTCGGCGGCAGTAGGCGCCCAATGCAAGGTTGTCGGCCACGCTCTGGTGGCTGAGGACTCGACGGCCTTCCGGACAGTGGCCGATGCCGAGTTTCAGGAGGCGATGGGCTGGCACACCCGCCAGCGGAGCCCCACGCCAGAGAATCTGGCCGCTGGCGGGTACCAGTGCCGAGATGGCACGCAGGGTGGTGCTCTTGCCAGCTCCGTTGGAGCCCAGCAGGGTCACCAGTTCGCCCTGGTTTACGACCAGGTCGATGCCATGGAGAGCTGTGATGCCGCCGTAGCGCACCGTCACGACCCTGAGCTGGAGTAGCGGAACGGATGGCCTGCTGGCTGCGCTGGCAGTCATCAGCTGGCCCCTCCCAGATAGGCCTCGATCACCGCCGGGTTCTGCCGCACCGCCTCGGGGCTCCCCAGGGCGATGCGGCGTCCAAAGTTGAGCACTGCCAGCCGGTCGCACAGGCCCAGCATCAGCGGGACGTGGTGCTCAATGATCAGGATCGTGAGATTGCACTGGTCGCGGATGCGGCGGATCAGCTCACGCAGCTGGTCTTTCTCGCAGGGGTTCATGCCGGCGGCGGGTTCATCGAGCAGCAGCAGGGCGGGCTCATTGGCCAGAGCGCGAGCCATCTCCAGGCGACGGCGGTCGCCGTAGGAGAGTCCCGCGGCGTTCTGTTCGGCCAGGTGGCCGATCTCGAACAGCTCCAGCAGCTCTTGGGCCCTGGCCTGCAGTTCATGTTGGCGTCGCCGGGCAAGGCCGGTGCCAAGCAGGGCGGCGGGCCAGGGAATCCGCGCTTGGCGGTGCAGCCCCACCAATACGTTGTCACGGCAGTTCATCGACGCAAACAACCGCAGGTTCTGAAACGTGCGGGCGATGCCAAGCCGGGAGATGCTGCTGGCATCAAGGCCACTGATGCTGCCGCCGCGCCACAGCACAGTGCCGTCGCTGGCGGGTGTGACCCCTGAGATCAGGTTGAACAGGGTGGTCTTGCCGGCGCCGTTGGGGCCCAAAAGACCAAAGATCTCACCGCTGTTGATCTGCAGGTCGATCGCTTCGAGGGCCTGAAGCCCGCCGAAGCGCACACCCAGCCTGCGGGTCTCCAGCAGGGGCGTATTCACAGCTGGCCTCCATGGGTCTGCATCGTGCGGTTGCTTCGAGGTAGCCGCGCCTTTACCCACATGAGCAGCGACGGGCTGATCAAGCCCTGGGGCAAGAGCAACGGCCCGATCAGGATCACCAGGCCAAAGACGATCAGGCGCAGGTCCCCGATCGGCCTCAGCACCTCAGGCAGGGCGGTGAGCACCAGGCCCCCCAGCACCGGCCCTGCCCATGTGCGTGAACCGCCGAACACCACGAAGGCCAGGGTGGTGATGCTGGCGTCGAAGTTGCCAAGGCGGGCATTCCAGCTGTTGAGAAAGTGGGCGCTGATCACGCCAACAAGGCCGGCCACCACTGCACTCAGCACGAATGCCACAAGCTTGGTGCGTTCGGTGTTGATGCCCTGGCAGGCGGCGGCCAGTTCGTCATCACGGATGGCGGCCATGGCGCGGCCCAGGCGGTTGCGCTCAAGCCGTTCGCACAGCCAGCACACCACGACCAGCAACAGCAGCGTGAACACCGCGTAGCCAGCAGGCTCGTCAAATGGCTGGGGAATGCCGAAGATGCCCACGGCTCCGCCAAGGGCTTCCTGGTTGAGGGTTGAGACCCGCAAGATCTCGACCAGGGCAATGGTGGCGATCGCCAGGTACACCCCCCGCAGTCGCAGCACCAGCTTGCCGATGCCGGCCGCCAGCGTGCCGCACAGCAGTGCGGCCAAGGCCATCTCCAGCAGCACGGAGCCGATCGGATAGGTCGGATCGCTGCCCCCAAGACCGCTCATCCGCGTCGAGAGCAGCGCCGCCAGGGTGCCGCCGATCGCGTAGAACCCTGGGGTGGCCAGCGATAGCTGGCCGCAGCGCAACGGCAGATACACCGACAAGCCCAGCAGGGCTCCGATCAGCATCTGGGTCAGCAGGCTGGCATCAAGCAGGGTTGCGTCCATGGGGTTGCTCTCTACACCTTGGTGGGCAGTACCCGGCCCAGCAGCCCCTGAGGCCGCACGAGCAACACCACGAACAAAACCCCGTAGGCCAGCACATCGCGGTAGCCCGACAGTTCAGCCGGCACGCAGGCCTCGGCCAGACCAATGATCAGGCCACCAAGCACTGCCCCGGGGACGCTGCCCAGGCCGCCCAGCACCAGCACCCCCAGCCCCTTGAGTCCGTAGCCGATGCCGAAATAGGGACCAGCGATGCTGACGCTGAGACCCACAAGGCCACCGGCGATGCCGGCCAGCAGGCCACTGAGGCCAAAGGCGATCTGGATCATGCGCCCGCTGGGAATGCCCAGCAGTTGGGCCGTCACCGGGTCTTCGGCGACTGCTCGCAGCGCTTTGCCACTGCGGCTGCCGTCGATCCATAGGCTCAGGGCCACCAGCAGTAAGCCCGCCACCGCCAGCAGCAGCAGCTGAACCGTGCGCACGCGGGCCCCCAGCAGGGTGATCGCCGCCGGCAGACCCGCCAGGCTGCTCGTTGGAATTGCATAACTCTCGGCGCCCACCAGCAGCTGGATCAGGTTGACGAGCACCACGCCAGCTCCGAGGCTGGTGATCAATGCCAGCAGGGGGTCGGCACCACGCTCACGGAGCGGGCGAAAGGCAACCCGCTCAATCAGTAGGGCCACCGCCGCCGATCCCAGGCCCGCCAATGGCAGCGCCAGCCAGAACGGCAGCGGAAACGGCAGCTGCAAACCCGCCAGCAGCCCATTGGCACCCACCGCACCACCAATCAGCAAAAACGTGAAATAGGCCCCCAAGGTGAACACGGCGCCATGGGCGAAGTTGATCACTCCCAGCACTGAGAAGACCAGGGTGTAGCCCAGGGCAAACAGGGCATAAACCGCCCCGGTTGAGAGGCCGTTGAGCAGCAACTGGATCAGGTCTTGCATGGCTCAGGGCAGCAGCTCAAAGTTGCCGCTGCTGCCATCGGGATTCATGCGCACGCGCGCCACGCTGAAGTCCTGTTGGATCACCTCGCCTTCAGGGCTGAAGCGGATTGTGCCGAGGGGGGTCTGGTAAGTGCCCGCCTGCAGTGTCGTCATCAGCCGGCGGCGCAGCTCCTTGCCAGGCACCTTGATGAGGCTGGTGCCAGCGGGGAGGGTTCGTTGCACCTTGGTCAGGGCTTCGTGAATCACCTGATAGCCGGCATAGGCCTGGGCCGTGACCTGTGGCGGCACCGCGCTGCCCCCCTGGTCCTGGCGGTACAGCCTCAGCAGCGACGCGTTGCTGGGGTTGCTGAGGCTGGGGTTGTAGGCCTGGGTGATCAGCACCCCATCGCAGTGCTTCTGGCACACCGGATAGATATTCGGGGTGTTGAGGCCGTTGCCCGCAACGATCGGACCGCTGTAGCCCAGCTCTCGAAGCTGGCGGACCAGATTGCCGCCGTCGCTGGGCAGCGCCGAGATCACGATCAGCTGGGGTTTGGCGCGCAGGGCATCGTTGATGGGCTTGTGAAAGTCGGTTTCCTGCACGCTGGTGCGTTGCAGCGACACCAAATCCAGCCCTTTGGCCTTGATGGCCTGCTGGAAGATCTTGGTCTCGGAGCTGCAGAAGGCGTCGTCTTGGGCGAAGAACACCGCCACCCGCCTGATGCCCGGGTGCAGCTCCATGGCCTTGGCCAGGGAGCGGGGTGCGATCTCGGTCACTGGAGCCGAGATGCGACTCACAAAGCGGCCGATCTGGGGAATGCCTGCGGCGGTGGTGGAGACCCCCATCGCCGGCACGCCCGCCCGATCGGCCATCGGGAACACGGCAAAGCCCTGCTGTGACAGCGACGGGCCGAGGATCGCCACCACATCGGCGTTGATCAGGCGGCGAAACGCGAGTGTGGCTCCCGCTTCATCGCTGCCGGTGTCTTCGACCACCAGCTTGAGCTTCGGCGGCAGGGCACCGAACTGCTGCTGAGCCAGCTCCAGACCGATGCGCGCGTCCTGCCCCAGCAGGCTGGCGTTGCCCGTCAGGGCGAGCCCCGCCCCCAGGCTGAGGGTTTCGCTGCGCGGGCGAGCGCAACCGGCAGCCATGAGCACCAGGCTGCTGCTCGCCAGGGCCAGGGCGGTGCGCCAGGGGATCCGGCCAGCGCTCATGGCAAGAGCGCGAAGCGACCACTGCGGCCGCCTTGGTCCATGCGCACCTGGGCCACGAAGAAGTCCTTCTGCACCACCTCACCCTCGGGGGTGAAGCGGATCTCTCCCAGTGGGGTCTGGTAGGTGCCGCCAAGAATCTCGTTCATCAGTTCCTTGCGGGCCTCAGCCACGGTCATGCCTTTGAGCGGCTGGCGCCGGTCGAGCCGTTGCAGAGCCTCGCCCACCACCTGCAGGGCGGAGTAGGCCTGGGCAGTGAGCTGGGGCGGGATCACCGGCCCTTTGCCACTGCGGGCCTGGTTGGCGGTGAATGCTTGAACAAAGGCCCGATTGACCGGGGTGTTCAGTTCTGGGCTGTAGGCCTGGGCGATCAAGATGCCGTCGCAGTACTTCTGACAGATCGGGTAGATGTTCGGCGTGTTCATGCCGTTACCCACCACGATCGTGCCCTTATAACCCAGTTCCCGCAGTTGGCGCACCAGGTTGCCGCCGTCGACACCCTGCAGGCTGAGCACGATCAGATCAGGCCGCAGCGCCATGGTGGCGCTGATCTGACTCTGGAAGTCGGTGTCGGCCAGGTTGGTGCGTTGCAGCGTCACCGGCTTGAGCCCCTTGGCTGCCAGGGCCTTCTGGAAAACAGCTGTTTCAGCCGTGCTGTAGGCGTCGTCCTGGGCAAAGAACACCGCCGCCCGGCGGATGCCGGGATTGAGTTGCAGTGCCTTCGCGATCGATAGCGGTGCGATCACGTCGCTGGCGGCCGACACCCTACTGATGAAATGGCCGATCTCGGGAATGCCGGTCGCTGTGTTGGAGGGGGCCACCACGGGCACTCCACGGCGCTGGGCAATCGGGTCAGCGGCAAAGGCCTGCTGTGACAGTGTTGGGCCGATGATTGCCAGCATGCCCCGGTTGATCTGCAGGGTCATGGCGGCATTGGCACCTGGGTCGTCGCTGCCGCTGTCTTCAACAGCCAGCCGCAGTGGTGTGCCGTTGATGCCGCCGGTGTTGTTGAGTGCAGCCAGAGCCAGGTTGAGCCCCACCCGCTGGTCCTGCCCATAGACGTTGGCATTGCCGCTGAGGGCCAGCACGGCTCCGACTGGCATGCCGCCCTCGAGGTTGATGGGGCCTGAAGCGGTCCCGTCGGTGCTGCTGCAGGAGGCCAACAGACTGGCGCCGGCGATCAGGCTTGCCAGCCGCAGGCTCAAGCGCCGCACCATCAGGCCACAGCCGCGAAGCACTCGCGGAAGGCGGCGATGGTGGCGTCGATGTCGGCGTCGGAGTGGGCGAGGGAGGTGAAGCCCGCTTCGAAGGCGCTGGGGGCCAGGTACACGCCGCGCTCGAGCATGGCGCGGTGCAGCTTGCCGAAGCGGGCCGTGTCGGCGGCCTTGGCCTCCTCGAAGTTGCGCACCGGGCCATTGCAGAGGAAGAACCCGAACATGGCGCTGATCGAGCCGCCGGTGATCGGCAGGCCGGCGGCGCGGCCTGCTTCCAGGATTCCCTCGATCAGGCGCTTGGTGGTGGCCTCCAGCCGCTCGTAGGTGCCGGGCTGCCTGAGCAGCTCCAGGGTCTTGATGCCGGCGGTCATGGCCAGCGGATTACCGCTGAGGGTGCCCGCCTGATACATCGGGCCGGCCGGGGCCACCATGGCCATGATGTCGGCCCGGCCGCCGTAGGCACCCACCGGCAGGCCGCCGCCGATCACCTTGCCCATCGTGGTGAGGTCGGGGGTGATGCCGAACTTGGCCTGGGCACCGCCGTAGCTGATGCGGAAGCCGGTCATCACCTCGTCGAACACCAGCAGGGCACCGTTGTCTTTGGTGAGCTCGCGGATGCCCTCCAGGAACCCGGGCACCGGCGGGATGAAGCCGGCGTTGCCCACCACCGGCTCCAGGATCACGCCGGCGATCTCGCCCGGGTTCTCGGCGAAGAGTGTCTTCACCGCCTCCAGGTCGTTGTAGGGGGCGGTGAGGGTGCTGGCGGCGGTGGTGCGCGGCACCCCCGGTGAATCGGGCAGGCCCAGGGTGGCCACCCCGGAGCCGGCCTTCACCAGGAACATGTCGGCGTGGCCGTGATAGCAGCCCTCAAATTTGATGATCTTTTCGCGGCCTGTGAAGGCGCGCATCAGCCGCAGCACCGACATGCAGGCCTCGGTGCCGCTGTTCACAAAGCGCACCATCTCCACGCTGGGCACCGCCGCGATCACCAGCTCGGCCAGCTGGTTCTCCAGCTCGCAGGGGGCGCCGAAGCTGGTGCCCTTGTCGAGGGCCTCGTGCAGGGCGGCAATGACCTCGGGATGGGCATGGCCGCAGATCGCCGGGCCCCAGCTGCCGATGTAGTCGATGTAGCGGTTGCCATCCACATCCCAGGCGTAGGCGCCCTTGACCCGGTCAAACACGATCGGGTTGCCACCAACCGAGCGGAAGGCCCGCACCGGCGAGCTCACCCCGCCCGGCATCAGGGTCTGGGCGGCACTGAAGATGGCCTGGGAGCGGGTGGTGTTCAAAGCAGGTGCTGCAACGGGCGCCGAGGTCAAGGCTGAATCCGCCGAAAAAGCGCAAACCATCCTGACCCAACGGCAGCCCATTCGCGTTTTCAGCGCCGGTTCTCGATAAGTTCAGGGGGCTGCACCGGGGTTTTGAGCATCGACTGGCAGGGGTTGGAACGCCAGTTGCGGCGCCAGTTGCCGGCGCGGGCGGTGGTGGCGGCCCGCCAGGAGCTGCTGGCCTACGACAGCGACGGCCTCACCTTGCATCGCCACCAGCCGCCGCTGGTGGTGCTGCCTGAAACGACGGCACAGGTCGCTGCCGCCGTCAGGCTCTGTCATGAGCTGGGCGTGCCGTTCGTGGCCCGCGGCAGCGGTACCGGTCTCTCCGGCGGCGCGGTGGCCGAGACCGAAGCCCTGGTGATCGCCACCAGCCGCATGCGCTCGATCCTCTCGGTGGACCTTGCCAACCGCCAGGTGGTGGTGCAGCCCGGTGTGATCAACAGCTGGGTGACCCGGGCCGTGGCCGGCGACGGCTTTTACTACGCCCCCGATCCCTCCAGCCAGGTGGTGTGCTCGATCGGCGGAAACGTGGCCGAAAATTCAGGCGGCGTGCACTGCCTCAAATACGGCGTCACCAGTAACCACGTGCTCGCTCTCGAGGTGGTGCTGCCCGACGGCACGGTCACCCAGCTGGGTGGTGGCCTGGCCGAAGCCCCCGAGCTCGATCTGCGCGGCGTGTTCATCGGCAGTGAGGGCACCCTCGGGATCGCCACCGCCATCACCCTGCGGCTGCTGCGCACGCCCCAGAGCGTGGCCGTGCTGCTGGCTGATTTCACCGCCATGGAGGCCGCCGGCGAGGCGGTGCGGCTGGTGACGGCCGCCGGGGTGCTGCCGGCCGGGATGGAGATCATGGACAACTTCACGGTGAACGCCGTGGACGACCTGTTTGGCCGCGATGAGTACCCCCGCGACGCGGCGGCGGTGCTGCTGGTCGAGCTCGACGGTCAGGAGCGGGAGGTGGCCGCCGCCGTGGAGCTGGCCAGTGAGCTCTGCCGCCAGGCCGGGGCTCGCACGATCCGCCGCGCCAGTGAGGAGGCCGACCGGGCCCTGCTGTGGAAGGGGCGCAAGAGCGCCTTCGCCGCCGTAGGGCGGATCACTCCCACCTATTACGTGCAGGACGGGGTGGTGCCCCGCAGCGCCCTGCCCCAGGTGCTGGCCGGGATTGAGCAGCTCAGCCGCCGCTTCGAGCTGCCGGTGGCCAATGTGTTTCACGCCGGCGACGGCAACCTCCACCCCCTGATCCTCTACCGGGCCGATCAGCCTGGCGTGACGGAGCGGGTGCAGCAGCTGGGCGCCGGGATCCTGCGCCTCTGCCTCGAGGCCGGCGGCAGCATCACGGGCGAGCATGGCGTGGGCAACGACAAGCGCTGCTACCTCGACTGGATGTTCGGCCCCGACGACCTGGCCACCATGCAGCTGGTGCGCCGCGCCTTCGACCCCGAGGGACTGGCCAACCCCGGCAAGATCTTTCCCACGCCGCGCAGCTGCGGCGAATCGGCCCGGCGTGTCACGGTGCTGCGGGAAGAGGGGGTGCCGTTGCCGGAGACCGCGGTGGTGTTCTGAGCAGCTGCTTCAGGCCCAGCTGTCGTCGCTGTCCGATTCGTCGTCCCCATCGGCGGGTGGCCAGGCCAGGTTCACCACCACCGGCGCGTGGTCGCTGGGCTGCAGGTTGCCGCGGGGCCGGCGATCGATCAGGCAGCCGGTGGCGCATGCCAGCAGGTCGTCGGAGAGATAGATGTGGTCAATCCGCCAGCCCCGGTCGGTCTCCCAGGCGCCGCTGCGGTAGTCCCACCAGCTCCAGTGGCCGCAGGCGGGCTCGAACATTCGGAACGCATCGCTGAGCCGTTGGCCCAGGGCTGTCCGCAGTGCCTCCCGCTCGGCTTCGCTGGCCATGATGCCGCCGGTGAGACGCTCGGGGTCGTGGATGTCGCGGGCCTCGGGGGCGATGTTGAAGTCGCCCACCATCACCAGCGGATCACCCTGCTGCTCCTGCACGTCCAGATAGCGCCGCAGACAGGCCAGCCATTCCAGCTTGTAGGCGTATTTCTCGCTGGTCAGTGCACTGCCATTGGGCACGTAGAGATTCACCACCCGCACGCCGTCGACCAGGGCGCTGATCACCCGCTTCTGCTCGCTCAGCCCCGGGGCTTCAGGATCGTTGGGCAGCAGGGCCTCGAAGCCGATCTGCACGTCGTCGAGCGGCAGTCGGCTCACGATTGCCACGCCGTTGTAGGCCTTCTGGCCGCTGATGGCGCAGCGGTAGCCCAGTTCCTCGAAGGCGGCGTGGGGAAACAGCGTGTCGGCCACCTTGGTTTCCTGGAGGCAGAGCACCTCGGGCTGCTCCTGCTCGAGCCAGCCGCGCACCTGGTCCAGGCGGGTGCGCACGGAATTGACGTTCCAGCTGGCGATGCGCATGGCAGGTGGCTCGGCGCACCTAGCATGCATACAGGCCTGCTCAGGAGAGGCGATGGCAATGCCCACAGCTCTGTCATGGGCGTCGGCCCTCGGCGGCGGCGCTCTGCTGGCCCTGATCCAGCTCGGTGCCGGCCCCGGAGCCCGAGCCCAGGGAGCCGCCGACCTCAAGGGCTATGGCCAGACCATCAGTTCGCCCCAGCAGGAGCGCGAGCTCGACTACGGCACGGGATCGAAGGGGGGATCGGTGCTGGATGCCGCCAACCCCATCGATCTGATGAACCGGCTGCGCCGCGCCACCGCCCTCGACGACGCCACCCCACCCGGTGACGCGGTGGATGCCGCCCTCAAGGATTTTCACTCCCAGTCGGCTTCGCCGGGCTCGGCGGGGATGAAGGGGCCCTGAGCCCAGCCAGCCCCCAGGCGGCCGCCACCGCATCCAGGCGCCCATCGGGCTGGCCGGGCTTGCGGGCTCGTGCCTCAGCCAGCGACTGTTGGGCTCCCTTGAGATCGCCACGCTCCTGCTGAAGCAGGGCTCGGGCCAGCAGCGGCCGCTGATCACTGGGGAAGCTGGTGGCCAGGCCGGTGAGCAGCGCTTCGGCCTGACCGGTTTCGTTCTGGCGCTGCAGCACGTTGGCCAGCAGCAAGCCGATCGGCAGCGCCTCCGGTCTGGGCTGGGGTTTGCTGGCGCGCTCGTAGGCGGCCTGCAGCTGGCTGCGGGCCTGTTGGCCGCGGCCGCTCTCCAGCTGTAGCAATGTCATCAGCTGCAGCCCCTCCACCTGGTTGGGCCGCTGGTTGAGCAGCTGGCGCACCTCCCGCTCCGCGCCGCTGCGATCGTTCTGGTCGCGCCTCAGCTCGGCCAGCAGCAGCCGCAGGCTCCAGCGCTGCGGTTGGCGGTCGGCCAGGCGCTCCAGCACCACGGTGGCTTCCGGCTTGCGATCGAGCCCGATCAGCAGTTCCAGCAGCCGCTTCTGCTCCGCCTCATTGGCCTCGCCCCGTTCCAGGCGCTCCAGCAGGTCGTTGGCCTGGCGCTGCAGGGCCGGCTGGGCCTGGCGCCCCGCCGTGGAGCCCCGCTGCAGCTCCCCCAGCCACCACCCACCTGCCACGCAGAGGCCTGCTGCCGCCGCAGCGGCGGCGATCAGCGACAACCGGGGGCGGTCAGGGGCAGCGGGCATCGGCGCACCGGCACGGTGTGGAGGCCAGTCTGCCCGGCTCCTCAGGCCGGTGCCTCCTACATTGGGCGCCATGCGCCAACACCCCATCCCCCCGGTCACCGAGCCCCTGCAGTACCGGGCCATTGGCGTGGTGCGGGGCACTTACGTGCCGGCCGATTCCGAGCAGCTCACCCGCGGAGCCATCCACACCGCCGATGGCGTTGAGATCGAGGCGGTTGTGCTCGGCCGCCTGCTCACCCTGATGCGCCGCCACCTCGATCTGGCCCAGCCCCACCTGTGGGTGGTGTACCCCCGCTCTCGCGATGAGCAGCAGGGCCTGCACCTGCAGATGGTGGGGGTGTGGGAGCCCAGCACCCTGGCCGATGGGGCCCTGAGTGATGAATTGCCCGAGGGCGATGAGTATTTCTCGGTGCGCGGCGAGCTCATCTACACCCGCCCCGAGAGTGGCGATCTGGTGGTGAAGGTGCGCCAGCTGCCCCGTGCCGATGGCAGCCGTCCGGCTCCGTTCAAGTTGCAGCTGAAAGGCGAGATTCCGCTCGAGCACCTGCGCCATTTCGTGGATCTCAATCTGCGCCGTCAGGCACAGAACCTGCAGCTCGAGGGGTTTGAAGTGATCGGACCGGTCGCCCAGCGTGGCAGTCGCGGTGGCAAAGGTCGCCGCGAGGGCGGTGCCGGTCGCAGAACCCCTGGCCGCCAGGGCGGCCATCGCACGGCGGTGAGTCGCCCGGCGCCTTGAGCGCCCTGGCCGGCATGGTTGCAGGCATGGGCTTCTGGTCCGCCACCAGCGACACCTCGATCAACCAGGCTCCGCTGCTGGGCCGGGGGGTGGGATGAACCAACCGCTCTCCGCCGGACTGGTGGTGGTGACGATTAGCTTCCTGGCGATATTCGGGCCGTTGCTGGGCGTGCCTGCTGCCTGGATTGCCCTGATGGCGGGCGGTGGTCTGGTGGCCCTCACCCTCGATGCCGCCCGTTTCGGAGGCCGTGGCGGCCACCTGCTGGCCGAGGCGCTGCCAGGGGGCGAGGCGCGGCTGCGCCGGATTGCCGTGCACGAGGCCGGCCATGTGCTGGTGGCGGCCGATGAGGCTATGCCGGTGGGCCAGGTGCTGGTGGGTAGCCTGGCCTGCTGGCGGTCCGGCGTGGCCGCTGGAGGCAGCACCCAGCTGGAGCCGCCCCTGCAGGCCAAGCTGCCGCTGGTTGAGCTGCGCCGCTGGAGTCGGGTGCTGCAGGCCGGCATGGCCGCCGAGCAATTGGTCTACGGCGAGTGCCTGGGCGGCAGCGACGACCGGGCCCTGCTGGGCCGCCTCTGGGGGCTGTCGGGCCACGATGCGGCCACGGCCCAGCGGGAGCAGCGCCAGGCTCGCCGCGAGGTGGATCAGCTGCTGCGCCAGCAGCGGGAGCAGCTGGAACGGCAGGCCGAGGTGCTGCTGACCAGTGCCCCGCGGCTGCTGAGGCCTGGTTCCCCCACGGAGGCACCCGACTCCCCATGACCCTTGCCCTGCTGGATTGCCCGACGGGGCTGGCCGGCAACATGCTGCTTGCAGCTCTGCTGGACCTGGGGGTGCCCCAGGCGGTGGTGCAGGAGCCCCTGGCGGCCCTTGGCCTGGCTGCGGCCTACCGGCTGGAGGTGGAGGAGCGGCGCAGCGGCGGCCTGCGCGGACTGCATGTGGGGGTGCATGGCCTGGAGGAGGAGCCGCCCCATCGCCACTGGGCTCAGCTGCGCGAGGTGCTGCAACAGGCTCCGCTCGATCAGGTCCTGAGGGAGCGGGTGCTGGCGGTGTTCGGCCTGCTGGCCGAGGTGGAGGCCGCCGTGCACGGCCACAGCCCCGAGCGGGTGCACTTCCACGAAGTGGGGGCGATTGATGCCCTGGTGGATGTGGTGGGGGTGTGCGCGGGTCTCCTGCACCTGGGGGTGGAGCAGCTGATCTGCACTCCGCCCCCGGCGGGTCACGGCACGGTGCGCACCGCCCATGGCGTGTTGCCGCTGCCGGCTCCGGCGGTGCTGGAGATCGCCCGTCGGCGTGGCGTGCCCCTGGCCTCCGCAGAAACGTTTCCCGCCGCTGAACTCACCACGCCCACGGGGCTGGCACTGGCGGCCTGCTGGGCCAGCCGCTTCGGCCAGCCGCCGGCCCACTGTCCCCGCCGGGTGGGGGTGGGGCTGGGCAGCCGTCAGCTGGATCGTCCCAACCTGTTGCGTCTCGTGCTGGCGGATGGCCATGGAGAGCCAGCCTCCGCTGCAGCCGCGACCCCCTTGGAGCCGGTACAGGAGACCGTGCTGGAACAGTGCGCCCAGATCGACGACGCCACGCCGGAGGACGTGGCCCACCTTGCCGAGCTGTTGCGTCAGGCTGGTGCACTCGACGTGTTCAGCCAGGCGATCGCCATGAAGAAGGGCCGCTCGGCCTGGCTGCTCACCGCCCTGGTGACACCCGCTGAAGCCGCTGCCCTGCGCCAGGTGTGGTGGCAGCACAGCACCACCCTGGGGCTGCGGGAGCAGCTGCAGCAGCGCTGGTGCCTGCCGCGGCGCCAGATCGAGTTGGTTACGCCCCTCGGCCCGGTGCGGTTCAAGCAGGCCCTGCTGCCTGATGGCTGCTGGCGCAGCAAGCCCGAACATGACGACCTGGTGACCCTGGCCTACCGGCATGATCTGCCTTTAGCTGAGGTGCGGGCCCAGGTGATGGCCGCCCTGCCCCCCGACCGATGACCCTGCTCCAGCGCTGGCGGCAGCAGTTGCCGCCCCTTGCCCAACGGGCCCGGGCCCTGCCGCCCCCGCCTGGCGGCCTGCGGCTGTGGATCACCCTGTTGAGCTTCGGCTTCGTGCTGGCGGCCCTGGTGAGCCATGGTGGCCAGCTGCTCCAGCTGCGGCTAGACCTTCAGGGTTGGCTGTGGCTCCTGCTGGGTGTGGGCCTGAGTCTGGTGAGCCTGGTGGCCAATGGCTTTGGCCTAGGGGTGGTGCTGCGCTGGCTGGGCCTGCAGCCTCGCTGGCAGCCGCTCCTGCTCGACTACCTGAACAGCAACCTGCGCAAATATCTGCCTGGCGGGATCTGGCATCTCACCAGCCGAGTGCAGTTGCTGCAGGAAGGTGGAGCGCCGTTGACCCATCCCGCGAGCACGTCCCAGTCCCTGCTGGCCGTGCTGCTGGATCCGCTGGTGGCCGCCGTGGTGGCGCTGGCGCTGGTGCCCCTGGGGGGCTGGCAGGCCGGTCTGGCCGTTGTGGCACTCGTGCCTCTGGTCCTGCTGTGGCCCCAGTGGCTCCAGCCGCTGCTGCTGCGGCTGGAGCGCCGCCAGGCGGCTCGTTTGGGGCTTGAACCGGCCGCTGCAACAGCTCCGGTGATTCCCGGTTACCCCTGGCCGCCGTTGCTGGCCCAGCTGGTCTTCGTGCTGCTGCGTTTCAGTGGCTTTGCCTGCTGCGTGCTCGCCTTTGAGCTGCAGGGATCGCTCGAGTGGACAGGCTGGCTGGCCGGGTTTGCCCTGGCCTGGACGGCCGGGCTGGTGGTGCCGGGGGCTCCGGGTGGGCTGGGCGTGTTTGAGGCGGTGCTGCTGTTGCGGCTGGGCATGGCCGTACCCGAGGCCCAACTGCTGGCTGTGGCGATCAGTTATCGGGCGGTCGTGACCCTGGGTGATCTGCTGGCCGATGGGGTGGCCCGCCTGGATCGGCGCTGGTTGGTGTAGCCCGGTTGCTGGCAGTCATTCGCAACTGCCCGTATTGTTGAGAAGCACCTGGTTTTGCGCTTGGTCACCCTGCCCGCCACAACCGGCCTGCCCAGTGCCACCGGCTTGCCCAGCACAAACGGCTTGCCCAGCACAAACGGCTTGCCCAGCACAAAAGGGCTGCGCACCAGCCTGCACGACCGTGGCCAGCGGCTCACGCCCCAGCGCCAGCGGGTGCTTGCTCTGTTTGAGCGGATCGGCGAAGGCACTCACCTCAGTGCCGAAGAGGTGCACCAGCGTCTCCTGCGCGATCAGGAGCGGGTGTCGCTGGCCACGGTGTACCGCACGCTGCGGTTGCTGAGCACGATGGGTCTGCTGCAGGAGCTCGAGCTCCCCGAGGGTGGCCGGCGCTTTGAGCTGGCCGGTGATGCCCACCGCGACCACCATCATCTGGTGTGTGTGCGCTGCGGTCGTACGGAGGAATTCGAAACCCCCTCGGTGCTGGCTGCTGGGGAGGCGGCCGCTAGCTACCACGGTTTCCGCCTGCTCGAATGCGTGCTCAATGTGCGGGCGCTATGCCCCAGTTGCGCAGCCCAGGGTTGAGGTGTGCTGCAGGGGCATACTTCTCAGCCGCCTGTGTGCGCTGGCGATTGGCCCCGATCAGGAGGGCCGTGGTGCCCGGCCCTCCCGCAGCAGGTCGGAAGGCCTGAGGCCGAAGTGGCTGCTGAAGTCGCGGCTGAATACTGAGAGGCTGCTGAAACCGAAGCGTGCGGCGATCGTGCCTACGGTGTCGTCGGGCTCGGGGTAGAGCAGGGCCCGGCGGGCCTGTTCCAGACGCTGGCGGCGGATCCACTGGATCGGGCCGCAGCCGAAGCGCTGCTGAAACACCAGTTGCAGGCTGCGGCGCGAGTAGCCGCTGCGCTGCTCTAGCTGGGTGAGGTTGATCGGTTGGTCGAGATTGGCACGTGCCCACTCGAGCAGATCCTCAAAGATGCGCTCTCTCTGACCCCGCAGAGCCGAGTCGTTCTGGGAGAGATTTTCAAGCTGGGGACAGAGAATCAGCGCCAGATTGCGATAGATCAGGTCGTCAAGCTGGAGATGCTGGAGGTGGCCCAGCATCTCCAGTTCGGGGTTGTCGAGCAAACTGAAGGTGTGGCTGAGCACCTTCAGCAGCTGGGCATTGCGCGAGGCACTGGTCGACACAGTGCGCACGTGATCCAGGGCGCTGCTGAAACGCCGTTCGGAAATGCCCAGCCCGGCAATCGAAGCCGCTGTGCGTTGCAGCCGTTGAAGGTCGATATGGAACACCACTCCGTTGAAGTGGTCGTCGATCTTGTAGGTGTATTCGTGACCTGGCGAGAAGAAGAAAGGACGCTGTTGATTGACCACCACTTCGCGCCCATCGTTGCCGTAACAAACCTCACCGGTGAAGATGAGATTGATGGATCCGATGCCTTCTCGATCTCCAATCGTGCCGAGCAGCGGTGAGGCGTAGCCCCCGGAGAGCAACAACTCGCCCGCCTGGCAGGTGCTGGTGCGATGCAGGAAGTTCCTCTCAGTGCCGGGAAGCGGTCCGAAATCCTTGAGCGAGTAGTGCTGGGCCAGTCGATAGGCCAGCGACTGGGGATCCCGGTCAGCATGGGCCAGGTGGTCGTGGAAGACCAGGCGCTGGCAGGTGGGCTGATCCGTGGATCCAGCAGGTCCAGCGGATCTAGCAGGCCCAGCTCCCATGCAGGTGTATTTGGCTACAGAGGAATGCAGTTTATGCAAGTTCCACGCGTTAAATCACAATGGTGTCGCGCTTTGCAAACCGTTCGCTTTTGCCTGGTGGCAACTAGCCGGTTTGGTGGTGTGTGTGTGGTGGGGGTGACCTGGTCGCGGAGGGCTCGTCGGTGGCCTTCTCGCCACCTGTGATCTCACCTCCCGTCGGGTCTCCTCCGGGGAGATCGGTGCCGGAGAGCTCGGTGTCGCCGAGGTTGGCACCGGCGAGTTGGGCGCCCGTCAGGATGGTGCCCTTGAGATTGGCGCCACTGAGATTGGCCCCGCGCAGGTCGCTGTGGCTGAGGTCGGCAGCCTCGAGATTGGCCTGTTGCCAGTCCACCTGGCGCAGGTCGGCGTTCCTGAGGCTGCTGCCCGCCAGGTTCACACCTCGCCAGCGGCCACCAGGGATGCGCAGTTCATCCAGCAGGCTGCCGCTCAGGTCGAGTTCATCGAGCCAGAGTCCAGCTTCGCTCAGTTGTTCCAGGGCCTGGTTGCGGGCATAGCTGAAGCGCACCTTCGCCTGCTGGCAGCTGAGGATCAGCTCCATGGCGGCGATGTGTTCACGCTGGCGCCGCTGCCCAGCCTCCAGGATGAACAGGAAGCCGGCCGTCACGATGCTGAATGCTTCAAGGTTGTCGACGCTCACCACGCCGCCGGCGTCGTGCCAGACGCAGCCGCGCGCGAAGCCCTGATCGCGGCACTGTTCCCAGCGGTTTACGACCGCCAGGGCCAGGGTCGCCCCGGCGGCGGCCAGCAGCAGGCGCAGGCCGAAGGATCGATCGATCAGCCGTAGCAGGGGGGACTGCTGACGCCGGTGTTGCTGTTCAACCCAGCGGCGCCGGTTGGGCAGGGGATCGGAGGCCATGGACATGGGCTCGACGGGGCGGCTGGACCAGTCGATAGAAGTGGCGTGGAAACCGTAGGGAGTTCCGGGTTGGCCTTCTGCCTGGGTGCTTGGGTCTTGCGCGTTTTGATGACTGCCGCGTGGGTCGCGGCCGGGCGGTCTGCTTACCGTGCAGGGCAGCTGTGCTTTGCGGCTCTCGTCTGGTGACCGCTTTCAACGAGATGTTGCTCACCCTGGCCGAGGCGTTGCGCCTCGTGCTGGAGAGCCTGTCGGTGCTCACGGTGCTGCTGGGGTTGCTGATCACCCTGCGCCAGGCGCTGCGTCGCCGGCTGCTCGGCTCCGTCCGGTTGGAATTGGGCCGATGGTTGTCGATGGCGCTGGAGTTTCAGCTCGCCGCCGACATCGTGGCCACCACGATCAGCCCGAATGGCCAGCAGTTGATCCAGTTGGCTGCCATTGCCCTGATCCGCACCTTTCTCAACATCGCCCTCAGCCGAGAAGCTCAGGCCGAGCACTCGATTCACTCCGCCCAGCGATGACTCCCAGCCCCGCGATGAATCTCACCAACGAACTGGCTCGCCAACGCAACCGGGACGCTGCCGAGCGCACGTTGATGGCGTGGATCCGCACCTGTCTGTCGCTGATCAGCTTCGGTTTCGGTCTCGACAAGATTGTCGGCGCGATCGACAGCGCCACGGGCACGTCCGGTCCGCGTCCGGGTGTGATCGCGGTGGCCGTGGCCTTTGTGCTCACCGGCATCCTGGCGATGGCGGCGGCCACGGTGCAGCACCTGCGCGAGCTCAGACGACTGCGCCGTGACGAGTTTGTGTACGTGGAATCGCCTCGGCTGGCGGCGGCCACAGCCACCCTCATTGCCCTGATCGGGGTGATGGCGATGGGAATCCTGTTGGTGGGACTGGTGAACTGAGATGACCATGAGCACTGTTGCCGCGCTGTTGATCCCACTCACCCTGTTCACGGTGATGCTGGCCCTGGGGTTGGGCCTGCCCGCTGATGCCCTGGCGCAATGGCGCCGGCACTGGCCCCTGCTGCTGCGGGCCGAGGTGGCCACCTGCCTGCTGGTGCCATTGATCGGCTTTGCCCTGTTGAGCACGCCCCCTGCCCGCACCCTCTCGGTGGAGGCCCGCCATGCCATCGCCCTGATGGCAGCCTGCCCGAGTGCCCCGCTGATCCTGCGCAAGGCCGGCAAGAGCGGCGGCGACAATGCCCTGGCAGGGTTGCTGCAGGTGGGAGCCGCCCTGGCCGCCATCGTCACCGTGCCCCTGTTGGCCGATTTGGGCGAGTGGGTGTTTGGCGTGGATGGCTGGGACGTGCTGCCCCGCCACGTGGCCGTGCAGGTGGGCAAGGTGCAGTTGCTGCCCCTGCTGCTGGGGGTGGTGCTGCGCCGCAGTTTCCCGGCAGCCGTTGAGCGCCTGCTCATACCGATCGATCGGCTCGCCAACGGTCTGCTGCTCCTGCTGGTGGTGGCCGTGCTGGCCAAAACCGCTCCCTTGCTGCTCAATTTCGGTGCTGGCAACCTGGCGGCGCTGGCGCTGATGGCCCTGCTGGTGGCGCTCAGCCTGGCGCTTGGCTATGGCGCGGCGGGCGAGGGGCGCGAGCGGAGGATCACCACCGCCCTGGTCACCTCGATGCGCAACCCTGGCCTGGCACTGTTGCTAGCCAGCACCTATGCGCCGCAACTTCCTGGTGTGAAATTGGGGGTGTTGCTCTATGTGCTGATCACCGTGTTGGTGTCCACGCTGCTGCTGAAGCGCTTGCGCTGAAGTTGGCAGCATGCGCAACGTCAATTCGGTAAAGACTGGCTGCAGCTGGCTGTCAACTAGGTGAGGACTGGTCAGCATGGAGTGAACCGTGCTTTCAGCCTCACCCATGCCCAACGGCAAGCCCAACATTCTCATCCTCTGGGGCGATGACATCGGCCAGAGCAATCTCAGCTGCTATAGCCATGGCCTGATGGGGTATCAGACCCCCAACATCGACCGGGTAGCCAAGGAAGGCGCCAAGTTCATCCACTACTACGCCGAACAGAGCTGCACCGCCGGCCGCGCCGCCTTTATCACCGGCCAGAGCGTGTATCGCACCGGCCTCTCCAAGGTGGGTCTGCCCGGCGCCGAGCTGGGCTTCCGCGCTGAGGATCCCACCATTGCCGAATTGCTCAAGCCCCAGGGCTACCGCACGGGCCAGTTCGGCAAGAACCACTTCGGCGACCGCGACGAACACCTGCCCACGATGCACGGGTTCGATGAGTTCTTCGGCAACCTTTATCACCTCAATGCCGAAGAAGAGCCCGAGCTGCGCGATTACCCCAAGGAGGATGATCCGGAGTTCCCCAACTTCCGCAAGCGCTTCGCCCCCCGCGGTGTGCTGCACTGCTGGGCCAATGGCGACGGCACCCAGCGCATCGAAAGCACCGGCCCGCTCACCCGTAAGCGGATGGAAACGGCCGACGACGAATTCATGGTGGAAGCCAAGCGCTTCATCCGCGATGCGGTGGCCTCCGGTGAACCCTTCTTTGTGTGGTTCAACACCACCCATATGCACTTCCGCACCTACGCCAGGCCGCAGGACGTGGGCCGTAGCGGACGCTGGCAGTCGGAATACCACGACGTGATGATCTATCACGACGAGTGCATCGGTGAGATGCTCAACCTGCTCGATGAGCTGGGCGTCACCGACGACACCATCGTGATGTACGGCACCGATAACGGGCCCCACATGAACAGCTGGCCCGATGCCGGCATGACCCCCTTCCGCAGCGAAAAGAACACCAACTGGGAGGGGGCCTTCCGGGTGCCCGCCCTCGTGCGCTGGCCCGGCAAGATCCCCGCGGGTACCAACATCACCGGCCTCTGCAGCCATCTCGACTGGTTGCCCACCCTGCTGGCGGCAGCCGGCGAGCCCGAGATCAAGCAGAAGCTCCTGACGGGCTATCAGGTGGGGAACAAGACCTTCCGCATCCACCTGGATGGCTACAACATGCTCGACTACTGGACGGGCAAAACGTACAAGAGCCCCCGCAAGGAGTTCTTCTACTTCTCCGACGACGGCGACCTGGTGGGCCTGCGCTACGACAACTGGAAGTTCGTGTTCAAGGAGCAGCGTGAGCAGGGCACCTGTCAGATCTGGGCCGAGCCCTTTGTGGAGCTGCGGGTGCCCAAGATCTTCAACCTGCTCACCGACCCCTACGAGCGGGCCGACATCACCTCCAATACCTACTGGGACTGGATGTTCGATCACGTGTTCATGCTCGTGCCCGCCCAGACCTTCGTGGGCGAGTTCCTCAAGACCTTCGTCGACTACCCGCCGCGCCAAAAGGCCGCCAGCTTCTCGCTGGAGCGGGTGATGGAGAAACTGGAGCAGGCCGCCAGCGGCGCCGCATGATCGATCCCTGAGCGATCCAGCCTGATTGACCCGATCGATGCCCAAGCCCCCTGGACGACCGCCGGCCGCCGGCATGGTGTGGATTCCGGGGGGCTCTTTCGTGATGGGCTCCGACCACCACTATCCGGAGGAGGCCCCGGCTCAACGGGTGGAGGTGGCGGGCTTCTGGATCGATCGCGCTCCTGTGACCAATGCCCAGTTTCTGAAGTTCGTGAAGGCCACCGGCTACCGCACCGTGGCCGAACGGCCCGCTGATCCGGAGCTCTACCCCGGCGCGCAGCCGGAGCAGCTGCAGCCCGCCTCGATCGTGTTCCTGCCGCCATCGGGGCCGATGCTGCAGGCCGACCACTACCGCTGGTGGCAGTACATCGCCGGCGCCGACTGGCGCCATCCCGAGGGCCCCGGCAGTTCGATCAAGGGCCGTGAGCAGCACCCGGTGGTGCATGTCGCCCACGCCGACGCGGAGGCCTACGCCAGCTGGATCGGCAAGCAATTGCCTTCGGAGCGGGAATGGGAGCGGGCCGCCTGGGGCGGTCGTGAGGGCTGTGAATTCGCCTGGGGCAGTGAGCTCCATCCCGGCGGTGTGCCCGTGGCCAACACCTTCCAGGGCGACTTCCCGCACCACAACAGCCGGCTTGATGGCTACGAGCGCACCTCGCCGGTGGGGGTCTTCCCTGCCAACGGCTACGGCCTGGTCGACATGATCGGCAACGTGTGGGAGTGGACCGACAGCTGGTACGGGTCCCATACTGCGCCGACCTGCTGTGGCGGCGCCCGGGTGGCCAGCATCGATCCCAGCTCCCAGCACGGGGCTGTGCCTCGCAAGGTGGTGAAGGGGGGGTCATTTCTCTGTGCCCCCAGCTACTGCCGCCGCTACCGTCCGGCGGCGCGCATGGCCCAGGGGATCGACACCTCCACCTGCCACATGGGCTTCCGCTGCATCGTGCGGGAGGCGTGATGAGCATGGGGCCGTCCCTCGCCCGGCGCGTGCCTGGAGCCCTGGCCGGCCTTGGACTGGGACTGGCCTTCGGGTTGGCTCCGCTGGGTGCAACAGCGCAGCCTCCGGTCGATCCCCTGCCGTCGTGGCTGGAGGGTTCGAGCAAGAGGGCCATTCTGCAGTTCGTGGAGCGGGCCCAGGCCGTTCCGCCGGACGAGCGCATTGCCGTGTTCGACAACGACGGCACGCTCTGGAGTGAGCAGCCGCTCTACATCCCCTTCCTGTTCTGCATCGA
>JBILDP010000006.1:0-24258 GCA_044352535.1 Prochlorococcaceae cyanobacterium | reverse complement strand
CCAGCTGCTGGCCCAGCTCCAGCAGCCAGCGCCTGTAGGCCCGGTAGGTGTCGATCGGGGCGGTGAGCACCAGTCGCTGGGGCTCCAGCTGCTTGGGAAGGGCCTGCCAGATGTGGCGCAGGAGCAGGCCGCCGGCCTGCTCGGGGCTGAGGGACGGAACGATGGGGAAATCGGCGCCTGACAGGGAGGTGGAGTCGGCGCCGATCCGGCGCTTGAAATCCCGGTGCAGCTGGGGGCTGGCGGTGTCGGCCAGGCCTGCCTCGAGCACCTGACGGCCGATCAGGGGGCGACTCTCACCGCCCGCTAGCCACAGCAGGCTCGGCACCACGACGGGCTGGTCGAGGCTGTAAGGGGGCAGGGCCAGCAGCTGGGCCTCGCCGTTGGCGGGCTGAAACGCCACCACCGTGGTGCTGCTGCCCAGATCAATCGCCAGGGTGCCCTGCATGGCAGCGTTCACGCCCTCACACAGGTTGGAGGATCGCAGTTGGACGCCCTGAACGGCGGCATCAGGCGGGCCACATCCGGTGGAGCCACATCAGGTGGAGCCGCATCAGGTGGAGGGACCTTGCATCAACCTGATTCATGCAGACTGGACCCCAGCAGGATGCACTCATGCAGACTGCACCTATGAAGAGCGGAATCATGCAGACCGGACTGGACATCAATCCCAAGGACCTCGCCCAGCGAGCCGAGAGCCTGATCCGCCACTCCAGCAACCGCTATCTCACCACCGTGCGGATCGCCTTCCGGGCCAAACAGCGCCGCTTCGACGACTTCGACGGCCTGCTGGATGACTCGATGATCAAGCCGGTGCAGCGGGCCATCATCGAGCTGAGCGACGAACAGGATCAGCCTGATCTGCTGCCCGGCTGAGACCGGCCTCCGGCCTCCGGGGTTCCATGCAAGTCCAGGAAGGTGAGGGGTGGCGGTTGCTGGTGGATCCAGCCCGCCACCCCTTTTCCGTGTTGATTGGTGGGGAGGGCTGGGCCGCCGAGCTCACCCAGCCCGAAGCACTCCTGCTCGCTGAGGGAGTGGGCTGCCTCTGCGCCCAGCACAGCACCCTGATCGACCAGCTTCTCGCCGAGGAGGCGATTGCCCTGGAGTGGGAGAGTGCCGACCTGTGGCTTGAGCTGGAGGGGGACCGGCAAAGCTGGCAGCTTCGCTTTGTGCTCAGCTCCAGCGTCGGCCTGCGCAGCATCGAGGGCTCCTGGCCGCCTTTGGCTGCTTCGGCAGTGGCGGCTGCGCTTACGGCGCTGCGTGCCGGCTTGGTCAATCCCGCATGAGACAGGGGTTCTGTTTTGCACTTGATCAGCAGTGCTAATCGCTGTTGCTTTCCCCGTCTTCTCCCAGACCTAGACGCACTTTTCCCCAGACTTTCCCCAGTCACTCCTGCCGCTGCCCGTTCACGCCAGCCGGTCTGGGGAAAATGCCGCACTCGGAGGTTCTCCCCTTGACAGCGCGGCGCCGCCGCTGGGGGCAGCGGGCGCGGTTGCGCCCAGCCCCTGTGGCACCTGGGTTCTCAGCCTGCGAGGCCCGTTGCCGCGGCTGTTGCAGCCCATTTGACGCGACTGCGCCGTCGTGGCGAACTGGTGCGTCGTGATGGGCAGGCCGAATTGGAACCGCAACTGGGTGTGACGCGTGAGCAGGTCTGTGAACCGTCTGTTGGGGTGGTGAGCCTGCGGGCTGAGGTGCCCGAAGCCCTGCTCACGGCCATGCGGGCCTTCATCGAGCAGCACCCCAACTGGGATCAATACCGCCTGTTCCAGGCTGCCCTGGCTGGGTTCCTGGTGCAGCACGGCATGGGAAGCCGGGAGGTGACGCGTTGCTACCTCGCCAACCTGTTCCCCTCCCAGTCGAGCTGGAAGAGCTGCCGGTAAGCCGCCACGAGCGTGCAGGTGGCCAGCGGCAGGGTGGCGACCAGGCCCACCACCAGGAGCAGAAACCCGGCCAGTACCAGCAGGGCCAGCACGAGGACCAGGCCCAGGGCCTGCAGCCAGTGGGGATCAATGGCGGCCCGACCCTGCCGTACCGCTTCCAGAGGCTTGAGCTTGCCCAGTACAGCAATCGGCAGGCTCAGCACCTGGTCGGTGACCAGATACACCCCGGCGGCTAGCCCGGCGATCCTGGGCAGATCGGCGAGCATCGGCTGCAGCAGGGCCAGTAGCCAGCTGCTGGCTTCGGCCAGCCACAGAATCAGGGTCAGCAGCAGGAGCACCAGAGCGGCTGTGCCTCCGGCCCGGAGCAGGCTGGCCCAATCCAAGCGCAGCAGCCGTGCCAGAGCGGGCCTGTGACGCTCCAGCGCCAGCTCGGCTCCGCGCAGCAGACCCACCAGCAGCCAGAGGTTGCTGAGCCAGTAGCCCAACCAGGCCAGCAGCTGCAGGGCAAGCAGCAGCAGCGGAGGCCAGGGCTGGCTGTAGGAGGCGTCAGCCTGGGCCTGGGTGCTCCAGCGGATCAGGAGCTGAAAAGCCAGGTTGATGCCACCCAGCAGCAGGGTGAACTGCATCAGGGCTCCCGGCGCCCAACGGAACGCTGCCCAACCTTCCTCCAGCGCCCGTCGGATCGCAATCGGGGGCGCCCCTGCTGGCAGCATCAGCCTTGATTCAGCATGGTCAGCAGACGCGTGGCGGTGGCGTCTGGCACCGGCAGGATCGAGAGGCGGTTTCCCCGCTTCACGACCCCCAGCTCCTCGGGGCTGAAGGTGTTCCGGAGTGTCTCCAGGCTGAGTAAGTGGGGAAAGTGCTTCACATAACGCAGGCGCGCACAGTCCCAGCGCGGTTTTTCCGTGCTGGCCGCGGGATCGAAATACTTGGAGTCCTGATCAAACTGACTGGGGTCAACGAGATGGGTCTCGATCACTTCCATCAGGCCCACAATGCCGGGAGGGGTGGTATTGGAGTGATAGAAAAAAGCCCGATCGCCGATCGCCATTGTCCGCATGAAATTGCGGGCCTGATAGTTGCGGATGCCATCCCAGAGAGTGGCCCCTTCCCGGGCGAGATCATCAATGCCGTACACGTCCGGCTCACTCTTCATCAGCCAGTGGGCCATGACGTCTGGTGAATCTGGGGATGGATTTTAAGGCTTTCTTTCAGGCATGACCACGATCCTCGATGGCTGCTGAGGGTGTTGCAGGCAGCCGCTCAGAGTTGTTGCACCAAGCGCCGGAAGTGATCGCCGCGTGCCTCGAAATCGCTGTACTGATCGAAACTGGCACACGCAGGGGAGAGAAGAACAGCCCTGCAGTCGTGGGTTTGGGCCAGCTCTGTCGCCAGTGGCACGGCCTCTGCCAGGCCAGGGCAGCGGTGCACCACTCCGGGAAAGCCGGCTCCCTGCAGCAGCCCCTCGAATTCGGCCTGGGCCGCGCCGAACAACACCACGGCGCGGGCCTGGCTTGCCAGCGCCGTGAGCCAGCCGCTGGCATCGCCGCGCTTCGATTCGCCGCCTGCCAGCACCACCAGCGGGCCGGGAAGGGCCTGCAGCGCCACTTGGGCGGCGTCGTAATTGGTGGCCTTGCTGTCGTTGAAGTAGCGCACTCCTGCAAGCTCGCGAATCCGTTCAAGGCGGTGGGGAACGCCGGGAAACGAGCGAAAGGCCTGCTCCAGCTGGGTGCCACTCAAACCGACGGCCAGGCCGGCGGCGGCGGCCATCAGCATGTTCTGCCTGTTGTGTGCCCCTGGCATGGCCAGCGCATCGGCAGCCATCACGGCCCGCTCCTGGCCAGCGGTGCGCTGCCACACCTGACCGGCCTCGATCCAGAGGGCTTCCTGGCAGGCATCGGGCAGCCGGTCGCGGCCGCTGGCGCTGATCCAGGTGGCCTGGTCCCAGGTGTGGGCATGGGCGCGCAGGTCGGGGTCGTCCGCGTTGAGGATCCGCAGCGTCGAGCGCTCCAGCAGGCTGCGCTTGATCGCCCGGTAGGCCTCCAGGGTGCCGTGGCGCTCGAGATGGTCGGGGGTGAGGGTGGTCCAGAGGCCGATGCGTGGAGCCACCTCCGCCGCCGCTTCGATCTGGTAGCTGCTCATTTCCACCACCAGCCAGCTGGGCAGGCCGCGCTCGTCACGCAGCCGCTCCAGCACACGCTCCGCAGCCGAGTGGCCCACGTTTCCAGCCATCGGCGCGTCGACCCCGCTCTGCTGCAGCACGTGGCTCACCAGGTGGGTCACGGTGGTCTTGCCGTTGGTGCCGGTGATGCCGATCCAGGGAATGCCGGTGCTGGCTCGCCAGGCCGGCACCAGTTCGCCATGCACCGCCACGCCGCGCTGGCGCAGTTGCTCCAGCAGAGGATGGTCCCAGCGGATCCCTGGACTCACAATCACCGCTGCCAGCGGCTGGGTGCGCAGCCCAGGCAGCCCATCGAGGCTGGCCTGTTCCAGTGGCAGCCCCAGTTCAACGGCGATCCCCTCAGCCCGCAGAGCTTCGGCGGTGCGCTCAAGAGCCTCGGTCCGCCGGCCCTCGATCACGCAAACCGGTCGGCCTTGGGCGTGCAGGAGGCGGGCGGCTCCCAGGCCAGAGCGTCCCAGACCGATCACCACAGTGAGACCGGGAGCTGGTGCGGTCGAGGGGAGGAGCGGTGCCAACGCTGCAGAACGAGTTCGGGCTGCAGTATCAGCGCACACTCTGCACAGGGAAAGTGGATTGCTGCGCTCCTTCCCAGAGTCTGCGCGAATGGACAGGCTTGCCGGTTGGCAAACTTGACATTTGGCAGGCTTTCCAGTTGACGAGATTGCCAGCTGGAAGACTTTGCACTGGCCGAATGGGCGATACTGGAATCGAACCAGTGACTCCTACCGTGTCAAGGTAGTGCTCTACCTCTGAGCTAATCGCCCTTGAGCTGGTTGCTCCAGGGGATCCGGAGCACCTGCTCCTGATCGCTGGCAACTTAGCAGTCAGGGGCACATCCAGAGGCACATCAAGCCGCTACAGCCTGGTCATCTCCAGGCGCCAGCGCTCCCGCTTGGTGGGCTGAATGGCGTTGATGCGCAGTTCGCCCCGCCCACTGATCCGCACCCGGTCACCCACCGTCAGCTCCCTGCTGGGGCTGGTGATCGGTTCCCAGTTGACCCGCACCTGACCGGCCCTGATCCACTCGGCCATGCGGCTGCGTGACACACCGAATCCGGCTGAGGCAACCGCATCGAGCCGGCAGGAAGCCTCCACGCTGTGGCACTGGCGAGGCTGCCGCTGGGGAGGGGGCTGCAGGGCGTTGAGGGGTCGCACGGTCAGCGTCACCGGCACGGTGCGCACCAGGGCCTCCCGGTCGTTGCACATGGTGGTGCTGGCGTGGAGCACCACCGCCTGGGCGCCGCGATCGCCGCGCATCCAGATGTCGCCGATGGCGTCCTCCGTGAGTCCTGCTGCCAGCAGGCCGCTGCGCACGTCGACGGGTTCGGCAGGGTCGAACAGAAAATTGCCGCTGATTTCCAGCCCGATCAGAGGAGGCTCCAGGCTGGCCGGATCGAGGGCTGCTTCGCTGCGCTGGAGCAGCAGGCAGCAGCGCTCGGCTCCGGGGAAGCCACCCGCCTGGTGGAGGGTCAGTTCGCTGAGGGTGCCCAGACGCTCCGCGGCTTCCTCGGCCACCGCCCCATCCACAAATCCGCTCCAGCAGGGCTCCCAGGTGCGCAGGGCGGTTTCGGCCGCATCCACCACCGATTCAAGGGCCACCGGATCGCGGCTGCCGGCCAGCAGGTCCTGCCTGGGCAGCAGGCCGGTTCTGGATTCAGCCATCGCCCAGTCGCACCACCGACTGGGGCTTGGCCCGCTGCACCAGGGTCCAGGGCAGATCAGCGCCAGGCTGGGTTTCGGCCAGCAGCAGCCAGTTGCCCTCTTCCAGGCGGTTGCGCAGGCCGCGGATGCGGTCGTCGTCGGCCGAGCGCACCGAGGCGGCGGCGGCGAAGCTTCCCATGAAGCCGGAGGCCATGCCCAGCAGCGCTCCGAACAGATGCTGGCTCCAGGGGCCGAAGAAGGCCAGGGTGTCGAGGTCGGTGATGTAGGTGAAGGTGAGGCCGGCCAGGAAGCCGAAGGGCACCAGCCAGCGGGCCATCGAGCGCTGGCGCAGCCGCCGGGTGGTGGCCGGGTCGAGGCGGGCCACGGCGCTGATCGGATTCTCTCCTTCACCGATCGCCACCAGCTTGGCCAGGGGCGGCTGGAGTTCTCTCAGCACCGCGTGCATCTCCTGCAGGCGGCTGCGCTCCTTGAACACCATCACCACGCTTGTCGTCACCCGGAGCCTGCAGTTGCCAGTGCGCTGATTCTGGCGGCTCACTACACTTCACCTCCGGCCTCACCACCTCGCAGTTGCGCCGGGCATGACCAAGGTTCTCGTCTCCGATCCCATCGACCAGGCGGGAATCGACATCCTTTCCCAGGTGGCCACGGTGGACGTGCGCACCGGCCTGCCACCCGAGGAGCTCAGGGCGATCATCGGCGACTACGACGCCCTGATGATTCGCTCCGGCACCACGGTGACTGCCGAGATCATCGAGGCCGCCGACAAGCTGCGGATCATCGGCCGAGCCGGGGTGGGCGTCGACAACGTGGACGTCCCCGCCGCCACCAAGCGTGGTGTGCTCGTGGTGAACTCACCCGAGGGCAACACCATCGCCGCCGCTGAGCACGCCCTGGCGCTAATGCTGTCGCTCTCGCGCCACGTGCCCCACGCCCACGCCAGCACCATGGCCGGCGGTTGGGACCGCAAGACCTATGTGGGCAACGAGCTTTACAAGAAGAAGCTCGGCGTGGTGGGCCTGGGCAAGATCGGCTCCCATGTGGCTCGCGTTGCCCAGGCGATGGGCATGGAGCTGCTGGCCTACGACCCGTTTGTGTCGGAGGAGCGCGCCCAGCAGATGCAGGTGAAGTTGCTGCCCCTGGCTGAGCTGTTCGCCCAGGCCGACTACATCACCCTGCACCTGCCCCGCACCCCCGACACCGAGAACCTGGTGAATGCGGAGTTGCTGCGCACCATGAAGCCCACCGCCCGGCTGGTGAACTGCGCCCGCGGCGGCATCGTGGATGAGGCAGCCCTGGCCGAAGCGGTAGAGGCCGGCGTGATCGCCGGTGCGGCCCTGGATGTGTTCGCCAAGGAGCCGTTGGCGGACGGCTCGCCGCTGCGCAGCGTGAAGGAGCGGTTGGTGCTCACTCCCCATCTGGGGGCCAGCACCGCAGAGGCCCAGGAAAACGTGGCCATCGACGTGGCCGAACAGATCCGCGATGTGCTGCTCGGCCTGCCGGCCCGCAGCGCCGTGAACATCCCCGGCCTCAACGCCGAGGTGATGGAGCAGCTCAAGCCCCACCTGCAGCTGGCCGAAACCCTGGGCCAGCTGCTCAGCCAGCTGGCTGGGGGCCAGATCAGTGAGCTGGAGGTGCGGCTGCAGGGCGAATTCGCCGCCCACCCGGCCCAGCCCCTGGTGGTGGCGGCACTGAAGGGGGTGCTCTCCACCGCCCTGGGCGATTCGATCAACTACGTGAACGCCAGCCTTGAAGCCAAGGACCGGGGCATCCATGTGCTCGAGGTGAAGGACGACGCGGCCCGCGACTATGCCGGTGGCTCGCTGCAGCTGAGTTCGCGCAGTAGCAAGGGCAACCACAGCGTCACCGGTTCGGTGTTCGCCGAGGGCGAGCTGCGGGTCACCAACATCGATGAGTTTCCGGTGAACGTGGCGCCCAGCCGCCACATGCTGTTCACCCGCCACCGCGACATGCCCGGGATCATCGGCCAGATCGGTTCGGTGCTGGGCGAGCACAACGTGAATATCGCCTCGATGCAGGTGGGGCGCCGCATCGTGCGCGGCGACGCCGTGATGGTGCTCTCCCTCGACGACCCCATCCCCGCCAGCCTGCTGGCCACCATCAACCAGATCAACGGCATCCAGGAAGCCCACCCCGTGACCCTCTGAGCCACCGGAGGGCACACTGCAGGAGCTCTCTCCCGCTCCTGCAGACGCCATGACTCTCTCCTGGTGGCGGTTGGAGCTGCCGGCCCTGCCGGAACTGGAGGAGTCGCTGGTCTGGAAGCTCAACCAGCTGGGGATCCACCGGGTGGCGCTGCGCCATCGTCCGGATGCCCCCCAGGAGCGCCAGCTGGTGGCCTGGCTGCCGGCGGTCGACTGGCCCGCCTCCGAGCGTCGGCAGCTGGACGCGGCCCTGGCGCCACTGGCGGCCACCTTCGGCCTGGAGCTGGCGCCGATCAGCTGGGTTCAGCAGGACGATGAGGACTGGAGCCTCAGCTGGAAGCAGCACTGGCAACCCGACCCCGTGGGCCAGCGCCTGTTGATCCTGCCCGCCTGGCTGGAGCTGCCGCCGGAGCACGCTGAGCGGCTGGTGATCCGCATCGATCCCGGCAGCGCCTTCGGCACCGGTAGCCATCCCACCACCCGCCTCTGTCTGGAGGCGATCGAGGCGCTGGCGGAGCCCCCGGGGGGGCTGGCGGGGCAGCGGGTGGCCGACCTGGGCTGTGGCAGCGGCATCCTCGGCATTGCTGCCCTGCTGCAGGGGGCGGCCACCGTGGTCGCCGTCGACACCGATGACCTGGCGGTGCGCGCCACCCGCGAGAACGCCGCTGTGAGCGGTTTCAGCGGTCAGCTGCTGGCGGAGCTGGGCTCGGTGGAGCAGCTGGAGGACCTGCTGGCTGGCCAGCAGGCCGATCTACTGCTCTGCAACATCCTGGCGCCCGTGATCGAGGCGCTCTGCCCGGCCTTTGACAGGGTGCTGGCCCCCACGGGCCTGGGGCTGCTCAGCGGGCTGCTGGTGGAGCAGGCGCCGCGCCTGGTCCAGGTGCTGGCCCGCCATGGTTGGCGGGCCGAGCTCAGCGCCCAGCAAAGCCAGTGGGGTCTGATGACGATCGAGCGGGCACCTGGCCGGGTGTGACATAAGGCACGCTGATCTGTGCTCTGGCTTTGATTGGCCTTCCCGGCCGGCGTGTCGGAAATCAGCAGGAATCGCCCATGGCGGATGTATGAAGGGCGGGTCCTGCAGGCCCGGATCGACCAGGCGCCTGTGAGCCCCAATCCCTTCCATGGCTTCCTACAAGGTCACCCTCATCAACGAGAGCGAGGGCCTCAACAAGACCATCGAGGTTCCTGACGACCAGTACATCCTCGACGCCGCTGAAGAGCAGGGCATCGACCTCCCCTATTCCTGCCGTGCTGGTGCCTGCTCCACCTGCGCCGGCAAGATCACCGCTGGCACCGTGGACCAAAGCGATCAGAGCTTCCTCGACGACGACCAGATCGAGGCTGGCTTCGTGCTCACCTGTGTGGCCTATCCCACCAGCGACTGCACCATCAAGACCCACGCCGAAGAGGAGCTCTACTGAGCCCTCGCCCCGTTGCGAGTCCTTCCCTGCCACCCTTCGGGGTGGCTTTTTCATGTCGCGCGCCCAGCTTCCCCTCCTGCCTGCTCTGGCGGCCCAGCAGCTGCTTGAGCCCGGCAGTGAGCACACCAGTCCTGGCGGCCAGTACAGCTACCGGGTGCTGGGTCCCTGCTGTCGCCTGTTCGACCGCGAGGAGCTGCCCTGGCCCTGCTGCCGCCTGGCCTGGCGCAGCAAGGAGCCCAGCTGGCGCCGGATCGGACGGCGGTTCGTGCCCGATCTGGCAGCCCGACGCTGTCCCTCCTACGCCGTGGAGCTGCTGCAGCCGGGCTCTCGCCCCACGCGCACCGTGCTCACTCTGTTTGCCGTGCGGCTCATGCCCCAGCTGCAGGAGTGGTGGTACAGCAAGCAGCCGGTCTCCTGTGATCCAGCCAATCACCAGCCACCTGCGCCTCTGCCACCAGCCCCCTGAGCCGCGGTCACAAAAAAGCCGGTGCCCAAGGAGGCACCGGCTCTAGAACAGGACCGGTCGGAGGTCCGGGGTCGGGATCAGGGATCAGAAGTAGATCTTCCCGCCGCCCCACTGCACGCCCTGCACGTTGGGGGCAGTCAGGATGTAGCCCGCCATCAGGCGCAGGTCGTCGTCATCGAGATCACGCATCTTCACGAAGATGTCGCTGCTGCGGATGCTGGGGTGCACGTCGGCGATCGAGTACTCGCCGTCGTAGCTGGTGGGGTCCTTCATGTAGTCCACCAGGGCCTCCACGTTGTCGCGGGCCGGGGTGGCCAGCGCCAGGGTCTCGGGGTCGAGGCCCACGTTCTGGTTGGTCTTGGTGATGCCGCCGGCGTGGCACTCCCCACAGCTGCTGTTGAACAGCTTGCGGCCGGTCTTGATCTCTTGCTCGGTGAAGGTCACCGAGCTGCCATCGGGGCCCGCGGGCACGGTGAGTTGCTCGGCGGTCCACTGGGCGGCCTGGGCGGTGCCGGCAAAACCGAGCAGCAGCACCAGGGGCAGCACCAGCAGCGCGCGACTGGCGGAGGCGATGCCCTGGCTCAGGAGACGCTGCGCGCTGCTCAGGACAGCCAGAAAACGGGAGGAGGCCATTGGGAGAAGCCGGCGGTGTGGCGGTGAGACCGCATCGGAGCCCTTGTATCACGGGCGACGGGGCATCCGGGCCGGAATCGGGGGAACTGTTGCAGGCCCAGGTGCTTCGTCAGGCGGCGTCCAGCGCAGGCCCATCCGTGTCTTCCGGCAGCACATCGATGCTGAGGAAGTCCTTGGCCAGGCGCGTGTTGGCGAAGATTGCCCGGGCTTCGGCCAGCAGGTCGTCGGGGGTCATCGGGTTCCCTGGCATGTAGCGAGGGCTGAGATGGGTGAGCACGAGCTGCTTCACGCCCGCCGCCAGTGCCGTCTGGGCGGCCATGGTGCTGGTGGAGTGCTGGCGGGCAATCGCCATCTCCGCCTCGCCGTGGGCGAAGGTGCTCTCGTGGATCAGCAGGTCGGCGCCGGCGGCCAGCTCCACAGCCGCCTCGCAGAACACGGTGTCGGTGCAGTACACGACACTTGCTCCAGGCCGTTCGGGTCCACAGAGGCTGGCGCCCTTGATGATCCGGCCGTCCTCGAGCGTCACCGTGCGGCCGGCCTTGAGCTCGGCGTAGATCGGTCCAGGTGGAATGCCCAGGGCCCGGGCCCGCTCCACATCGAAGCGGCCGGCACGGGGTTTCTGGTCCACCCGGTAGGCAAAGGCCGGCACCCGGTGGGTCAGGGGTGCGCAGCGCACCTGCAGGTCGCCGTCGTCGAGCAGCACGGCGCCGCTGCGGGCGGCTTCCTTCACCTTGTGGGTGCGCAACGGGTAGCCGATGCGGGTGGAGCTGGTGCGCAGTACTCCCTCCAGGTAGTCGCGCAGGGGGTCGGGTCCGTAGAGATCCACGCCGCTGCAGGTGCCCGCCAGTCCCAGGCTGGCCAGCAGGCCCGGCAGGCCGAACACATGGTCGCCATGCATGTGGGTGATGAAGATGCGGCTGAGCTGGCTCACCCGCAGCTCGCTGCGCAGAAACTGGTGCTGGGTGGCTTCGCCGCAGTCGAACAGCCACAGCTCGCTGCGCTGGGGCAGCCGCAGGGCCACGGCCGACACGTTGCGCGCGCGGGTGGGCACCCCAGAACTGGTGCCCAGAAAGGTGACCTGCACGGCCGCGTTGCCTCTGGCGCATGCTGCCACGGCGGCCACAATGGCTACCGCTCTTGTTGCCACCTCGCCGTGTTGCTTCCTCTCGCTGCAGTGGTGGTGGTTGGCGGTGTGCTGCTGGCCCCGGCGGCTGTGGCCCCGGTTTTTGCATCGGGCACTGAGGTGCGGGTGTTGCTACTCGATGGCCCGGCCCTGCCCCTGGCGGCCCTGGATCGACCGCTGCAGCTGCGCACCCAGGAGGGCCAGGGCGGCTCAGCGCCCGTGCTGGCCACCCTGGCGGCCGGCGAGCAGGCCAGCCTGCGGCTGGAGGAGGGCCGTCTGCAGCTCGAAACTGCCAGCGGCAGTCGCAGCCTGCCGCTCCTGGCGGCGGTGTGGGTGGAGGCGGCCGCGCCGGCCCAGCTCAACGCCACAGGCGATTTCAGCCTCAATCAGCGCCCCTATCGCGGCCGCCTGCAGGTGCGGCTCAATGGCGCGACCTTGCAGGCGATCAACCACGTGCCGCTGGAGAGCTACCTGCCCAGCGTGGTGGGCAGTGAAATGCCGGCGAGCTGGCCCCAGCCCGCCCTGCGGGCCCAGGCGGTGGCGGCACGCACCTACGCCCTGCGCCAGCGCAAGCCCAGCGCCGCTTTCGATGTGAGCGCCACGGTGAGCAGCCAGGTCTACAAGGGCGTTGAGGCTGAGACCCCCTCCACCCGCGAGGCGGTGGCGGCCACCCGCGGCCAGGTGCTCACCTATGGCGGCCAGCTGGCCAACGCGGTGTTTCACAGCAGCGCCGGCGGTGTCACCGAAAACAGCGGTGACCTCTGGAGCCAGCAGCTGCCCTACCTGGTGAGCGTGCCCGACTTCGACCAGCAGAGCCCGGTGCACCAGTGGCAGCAGCGGCTTGAGCCGGAGAAACTGCAACAGGCGTTTGCCGAAACCGGCGGTGTGGATCGCCTCGACGTGCTGGCTACCACCGCCAGCGGCCGGGTGCGGCAGGTGCGGGTGCAGGGGCCGCGCGGCAGCCTGCTGCTCAGTGGCGCCCAGCTGCGCAGTCGGCTGGGTCTGCGCAGCACGCTGGTGCGTTTTGAGCTGATCCCGCCCGAGATCGCCAGCGGCGATGCCCCCCCAGCTCCGGTATCGCCCCGCTCCACCGGGGTGGACTCTCTGGGGGCCGCCCTGGCCAACGTGCCGCCGCCGCCGCCCGTTCCGGTGCTGGAGGGCCAGCCCCCTCTGCAGGTCCCCCGCCCCTCGCTGCTGGTGAGTGGCCGCGGCTTCGGCCACGGCGTGGGGATGAGCCAGTGGGGAGCCCTGGCGCTGGCCCAGAAGGGGCACAGCCATGAACAGATCCTGCGGCACTATTACCGCGGCACGAGTCTGAGCCTGGATGGCGGTCGTTGAGCGATCCCGCACCGCCTGCGGCTTCGAGCTGCTGGTGGCTGCGGATGCCCCTGGAGCTGCCGAGCAGGCAGCCAGGCTTCTCCTGGCTGAGCTGGAGTCTCAGCAGCCTTCACAGGAAGGGCCGCGCCGGCCCCTGGGTCTGGCCACCGGCCGCACGATGGAGCCGGTCTACGCGGCGCTGCTCACCCAGCTGGCCGGGTTGCCAGCTCCCAAGCGCCAGGGGCTGCTGGCCGGCTGGCAGAGCTTCAACCTCGATGAATACGTAGGTCTGGGGCCCGAGCACCCGGCCTCCTTTGCTGCCTTCATGGCCCGCCATCTGGTGGAGCCCCTGGGCCTGGATCCGGCCCGGGTGCGGTTGCCCGAGGGGCTGGCGCCTGATCCCGCCGCGGAGGCTCGCCGCTATGGCCGGGAGCTGGCGGCGGCCGGTGGCATCGGTCTGCAGTTGCTGGGACTGGGTGCCAATGGCCATGTGGCGTTCAATGAGCCCCCCTGCGGCGCCGACTCCCCCACCCGGGTGGTGGATCTCTGCTTCACCACACGCCAGCAGAACGCTGGCGCCTTCGGCGGCGATCCGGCCACCGTGCCGGCCCGGGCGATCACCCTGGGGATGGCTGAGATCCTGGCGGCCGAGAAGATTCTGCTGGTGGTCACCGGGGCGGCCAAATCCGCCATCCTGCGGCGGGCGCTGCTGGAGCCCCCCTGCGCGGAGGTGCCGGCCAGTTGGCTGCAGGGCCACCCGCGGCTGGAGGTCTTGGTGGATACGGCCGCCGCTGCTCTCCTGCCAGCCCTTTAAAGCTGTCCAGCGTTGTTGCTGGTCGGGCTCTACGGCCGCTCCTGCAGTGCAGGCAACTGCCACTGTCCAGAGAGGGCTGCAGCACTGGGTCCATACAGACGAGCCACGAAGAAGAATGGTCCTGCCGGGGCTGGCAGCCAGTTGGAGACCTTGTCTGGGCCGGGACTCTCGTGCTGGAGATAGATCTCCAGGGATCCATCAGCTCCGAGCTTCAGGCCCTCGGTGCGATCGCCGATGGAATAGCGATTGATCGGATTGGCTACCAGCAGCCGCTGCGGCAGGTTGTACATCGTGATCGACCAGAACTCACTCACCGGCGGCAGCTGGCCGGCCGGGAAGCGCAGCACCCACTTGCGGCGGCCATCGAGCACCTGGCCATCGGGCCCGGTCTGCTGGCTGGCGTACAGGGCCTCGGCACTGCTGTTGCCGTAGATCCCCAGCATCGCGCCCATGGCGCGGTAGGTGAGGTAGTCGCTGCCCAGTTCTTCTCGGGTACCGAAGAAGCCCTTGGAACTGCTCTGGGCCAGGGCCTTGTTGCGCAGATTGGCGGCGGCGGTGGCTACCCCCTCCTCGATCGCGGAGCGGGTTGCCGGATCGAGGCGATTCGGATCAAAGGGCCTGCCTGGGCCGATACCGATGCGGGCAAAGCGCGCCATCATCGCTCGCTCCGCCGGCACGGTGGGCATGTAGGGCAACAGGGCGTTGAGGTAGGTGATGAAGCCGATCCCCTCGGCCTTGTCGGGATCCCAGGCGGGCCAGTTCACCGGTGGTGCAAGCCGAGGTGGCTGGGTCCCTTCAAAGCGCGAAAGGGGGATCAGCTGGTAATGGCCCTGCAGTGCCTGCAGGGCAGGGATGTCGTCGGGGCCGTTGAGCTGGGTGCGGGTGAGGGTGCCCACGAAATCGGTCTCGGCGCGGAACACCTGGGTGATCCCCTTGGGCACGGTGCCCTGCCAGCGGGGGCCGGCGAACAGGTAGGTGCCGGCGTCGCGCCCCGTGGCTCGCACGCCCGTGTAGGCGAAGTTGTGGGTGTAGAGGTCGAACCACTGGTTCACGTAGTAGCGGGGTGCCGCCACTGCCGGCAGCTTCAGCACGATCGGTTCTGCGCGCAGATCCAGCCAGGCCCAGGAGTAGGGCGTGTCGTTGTTGGGGGTGACGATGTCCGTGTCGGCTGGGGTGGCGGAGCGGCTGTAGTGGCGGAAGCGGTTGAAGCCGCCCACATAGCCCGGGAAGGCCTTGTTCTGAGTCTGGTTCCAGAAGGTTTGATAGCCCTGCAGCGGGGCGTAGGCATAGAGCCAGGCCTCCTCAGCAATCACCTTCGCTTCAGCGGGGGTGGGGGCCGGTAGGGGTGAGGGCAGTTGGGCGGGGACTGCGCTTGGTGTGGGTTGGGGCGCCGGAGCCGGAAGCGCCACAGCCGGAAGCAGCATCAGGCTGCTGAGGCTGAGCAAGGCAACCGGTGAGGGCTGACGCAGGAGGCGGCCGAGGAGGAGTGAACGCATCAGTGTGTGTGGGCGGGGAGTGAAGAGGTGTGGATGGGAGATAGGGCCGAACTCAGGGCTTGATCGGCTCGATGTCGTTGAGCTGCCAGGTCTTGTCGAAGTAGGGCTCTGTTGGGCCGTAGAAGCGGAAGTAGGCGAACCAGCCCTTGCCCGGGGTGGTCTGGATCCAGTTCTTCGCGCTAGCCGGCCTGACCGGACCGAAATCCACATCCACTGAGCCGTCGGCGTTGCTCACCAGGTCGGGCTTGCGGGAGCTGAGGTCGGCGGCGCCCTGGGGGGTGATCAGTGGGCCGCGGCTGAGGTTGTCGTAGAGGGTGATCGACCAGAACTGCTTCACGGGCGGGTTGGCTGGCACGCGCATGCGGTAGGTGCGGCCGCCGTCGAGCCACTGGCTCTTGGCGTCTTTGGAGGCCTCCAGGTACACCTGGCCGAAGCCCACCACCCGGCCCTGCATCCCCACCGACATGCCGATCGCTTCGTAGAACCAGGAGCTGCGCTCGTCGAGCTGCACCCGCCGTTTGTCTGGCGATTCCTGATCCAGATCGAACAGCACGGCGTACTCCCAGTGCTTGCCCGGGTACACCGTGGCGCCGGGGGTGCGCTTGTCGTAGGCGATGGTGCGGGCCATCAGGTCGCCCAGCTGGGCTGCCTCGCCGAGGATCTGCGCCTGCCTGGCATCGGGCTTGAAGGGCTGGCCCGGGCTGATGCCCAGGGGCGCCAGCATGCCGAACAGCATCCGGTCGCGGGGGGCCACCGGCTCGTTGGCGTAGAGCTCACTGAGCAGTCGCCAGTAGGAGAGATCGGCGGGCTGGGCCGACTGCCAGGGGCGGCCCCCCACCTCCTCGTAGCGGGACACCGGCGGATTGGCGCGCTGGTTCCAGCCGTAGAGGCGGTGCTGGCGCACGGTGGCCTCGGCCAATGCCCTGTCGGGGGCCAGGCCGCGGGTGCCGAACCAGATCTGGTTGCTGGACGCCCGGAAGATCCGGTAGCCGGGGGCCTCCACCGCCGCGGCGTCGGGGGGAAGGATCAGATACTTGCCGCCGGCCCCCTTGTCGGGCCCGGTCTGGCCCATGTCGGTGATCGGCTGCTGCCAGATGTCGAGCACGCCGCCGGCGGTGAGACCCGCCGGCACCTCCACCACCAGGGGCCCCTGCCTGGCCAGGTCCCAGAAGCTGAAGGCGTAGAGGGTGGTGATGTTGGGCGTCAGCATCCCCGCCTTGTCCTGCAGGGTGCGGTAGAGCAGCACGTCGCCGTTGCCCACGCCCATGGTCTTGGCCTGGGCGTCGTAGAGGGCCTTGAAGCCCACCGCTGGCAGGGCCCACAGGTAGCCCTGGGTGGCGCGCTGCCGGTCGAGTTCGTCGTAGAGCTTGCGGGCGGTGGCGGCCGTGGGGTAGCCGTTCTCCAGCTCCAGGCGCCCCAGCGCCGGCGTGTCCACGCTGGTGTTGCTCGAGGCGGTGGGAGCGGCCTGGGCCAGCCCAGCACAGGGCAAGACGCTCAGCAGCCCCAGGGCGGCGAAGGCAAAGGCTCCTGAAGGGCGACTTGGCATGGGGCCATGCGAGGCGGCATCTCCTCCAGGTTGAAGGGAGATCCCAGGGCTGCCCGACTTATCAACGGGTTGTGATTAGAACCCGCTGAAATTGAGTGCTGAGATCTCAGTGATTGGATTGCAGCGCTCAGATTTCAGCCCAGCACGGAGTTCATCAGGTCTTCATCGGCCTCCAGGTTGCTGGTCACGCTGCGCACGTCGTCGAGGTCGTCGAGGGCGTCGAGCATGCGCAGGCAGCGGCGCAGGGCCTCCGGGTCTGTGAGCGGGCACGCGGTCTGGGGGATCCAGCGGTGCTCCCAGCTGCTCACGCTGAGGCCCTGGCGGCGCAGGCCGTCCTGCAGGGCCTCCAGGTCGGCGAAGGCGGCGAATACCTCGGCGTTGGCTTTGTCGCCAGAGCCATCGCCTTCGCCGCCCTCCGCCAGCAGCTCGTAGCCCAGCACCGCCGGGCCGCCGGCTTCCTCCAGTGCCAGCAAGGCCTCCAGCAGGGCTTCTTCGGCCAGGGGGGCCGCGCCAGCCAGGCGCACCACGCTGCGCTGCTCAAACAGATACCCCACGCAGCCGGTTTCGCCCAGGTTGCCGCCGTGTTTGCTGAAGGCCAGGCGCAGGTCGGCCGCGGTGCGGTTGCGGTTGTCGGTGAAGGCCTCCACCAGCACGGCTACGCCACCGGGGCCGTAGCCCTCGTAGCGCACCTCTTCGAAGGCCGAGCCCTCGCCCGCCAGCTGGCCGGCGCCCTTGGCGATCGCCCGTTCGATGTTGGCGTTGGGCAGGCCAGCTGCCTTGCCCTTCTCGATCGCCGTGCGCAGCTGGAAGTTGCCGGCCGGGTCGCTGCCGCCGCGGGCGGCCACCATGATTTCGCGGCCCAGCTTGGTGAACAGGGCGCCGCGTTTGGCGTCGACCACCGCTTTGGTGCGCTTGATCTGGGCCCACTTGCTGTGGCCGGCCATCGGGTTGAGCAGGAACGAACGGCAGGGAAGGGGTGCGGCCGGCGGGGTGCGTCAGCCGGCGGCGTCGAGCACCAGCTTCGGCTGCAGCAAGCCTTCGCCGGCGCGTGCCATGCCGGCCAGGTTGCCATCCGGATCGAGCACCACCACGGCCGTGGCCGCTGTCAGCTCGGCCAGGGCGGCCGGCAGCTGGGGGGCACGGCCGCAGCGCCAGCCGGCTTCCTCTTCGGCGCTGAGCCGGTGGTGCGGCAAGTGGGCCAGGGGTGCCAGGGGATCCAGCAGCGGCGGCGGGGAACCGCCCTCCCGCCCGGCATCCAGCACCTCCAGCGGCACCGCCTGCTCCAGGCCGAAGCCCAGGGCCTCCGTGCGCCGCAGCCGCGCCAGGGCGCCGCCGCAGCCCAGGGCTGCCCCCAGGTCGCGTGCCAAGGCGCGCACGTAAGTGCCGGCCGAGCAGCGCAGCTCCAGCTCCAGCTGGCCGCTGGTCGGATCCCAGCCCAGCAGCTCAAGGCCATGGATCGTGACCGGCCGGGCGGCCAGCTCCAGGCTCTCGCCGCGCCGCACCCTGGCGTAGGCCCGCACCCCATCCACGTGCACCGCCGACACCTGGGGAGGCACCTGGCTGATGGCGCCGCGGAAGGGGGCCAGGGCCGCCTCCAGTTCGCCGGCGCTGAGGGGCGGCACTGGGTTGCGCTCCAGCACTTCGCCCTCCAGGTCGTCGGTGTTGGTGCTCACGCCCAGCTGCACCACGCCCCGGTAGGCCTTGTCGCCGTTCAGGTAGGGCAGCAGTCGGGTGGCCGGGCCCAGGGCGATCGGCAGCACGCCGGTGACCGCTGGATCCAGCGTGCCGCCGTGGCCCACGCGCTTGAGCCGGTAGGCCCGCCGCACCCGGCCCACGCAGGCATGGGAGCTGAGGCCGGCCGGTTTGTCGAGCACCAGGAAGCCGCAGGTTTGCTCAGCGCTGGTCATCAGGGATCGGCGACACACCGGTGCAGTACTGCCAGGCTTGCAGCGTCCCACGACGGGTTCCTGTGACCCTGCAGCAGCGCCGTGATCTGGCCTTCCTGGTGCTGGCTGGGATCTTCCTGGGCACCATGGGCATGCTCAACATCCTCGGACTCACCCGTTTCCTGCAGCTGGGCAGCATCGGCTCCTGGCCGATCGTGGTGGCGGTGGGAGCCCTTCCCTACCCGGTCACGTTTCTGTGTACTGATCTGATCAGTGAGATCTGGGGGGAAGAGAAGGCGGGCCAGCTGGTGTGGGTGGGGCTGGCACTCAACGGCTGGATCGTGCTGATTCTCTGGCTCGGCGGCGTGCTGCCTGGCCTGGACGGGGCACCTGAGGGCACCTTCTTCGAGGTGCGACGGCTGGCCTTCGGGGCAGTGGGAGCCTCGATGGTGGCCTACCTCGCCGCCCAGTTCACCGATGTGCGTCTCTTCCACTTCTGGAAGCGCTTCAGCGGCGGCAAGGCCCTGTGGTTGCGCAACAACGGCTCCACCCTGGTGAGCCAGCTGGTGGACACCAGTGCCGTGGTGCTGATCAGTCACTACGCCAACCACGTGCTGCCGCTGCGCCCGGAGCAGCCGGTGGCGCCCCAGTTGGCCGGGTTCATTGCCAGCGGCTACCTGTTCAAAGCGGTGGCCGCCCTCGCCGACACCCTCCCCTTCTATCTGCTGGTGGGCTGGCTGCGGCGCTGGCTGGCGGTGCCCGGCGACGGGGCGGAGCTCGGCGAGAGCTGAGGTGAAGGTGGAGTTGGCCCCGTAGGTTGGCCTCCAACGCAGCGACAGTGGGCATGGGGGCAGCAGGGGGGACGCAGGCTCTGGCAACGGCCATGGGTGATCTGGGGGTGGAGCGCTTCCTGGCTGATGGCTTTGCCCTGCGCCAGCAGCTGGCGGCTTTCCTGGGGCTCAATGAGGCGGAGCTGGCCGAGCGGCTGCCCTCCAGCACCGCCGATCTGGCGGCCCTGCATCCCGGCGCCTTCGACCCGGCGCAGGCCATCGCCTTCTACGAGGAGGCCGTGGGCACCGGCCACTTGCTCGAGCTGGCGGCCTGGCACCTGGGCAGCGCCGATTACATCGCCGACACCCTGCGCCTGCAGCAGCGCTTCGCCTGCGGTCACGTGCTCGATTTCGGTGGCGGCATCGGCAGCCATGCCCTGGCGGCTGCTGCCCTGCCCCAGGTGGAGGCGGTCTGGTTCGTGGACCTCAACCCCCACAACCGCGCCTTTGTGACGGCCCGTGCCGAAGCCCTGGGCCTGGCGGCCAAGCTGCGCTGCTTCCGCGATCTGGATGATCCCGCGCTGCCCCAGCGTTTCGACACGATCGTGTGCCTCGATGTGCTCGAGCACCTGGCTGATCCGGCCGGTCAGCTGGAGATCTTCACCGCGCGCATGGCCCCTGCTGCCACGGCCCTGCTGAACTGGTACTTCTTCAAGGGATTCGCCGGCGAATATCCCTTTCACTTCGATGATCCGGCGCTGGTGGAGCGCTTCTTCCGCACCCTGCAGAGCCGCTATCTCGAGGTGTTCCACCCCTACCTGATCACCACCCGGGCCTACCGGTTGATGGGCTGAGCGCCAGGCAGCTGACCGCCAGGCCATAAAAAAGCCGGCGGGATCACCGCCGGCTGCAGGGGATCGGCCAGAGGCCAGAGCCTGTTTCAGGCCACGGCCACATTGATGCGCTTGCGGGTGCGCAGGCCGCGCTTGATGGTGTCGAAGCTCACCACGCCATCGGTGAGGGCGAAGAGAGTGTCGTCGGAGCCGCGGCCCACGTTGACGCCGGGCAGCACGGACGTGCCGCGCTGGCGAATCAGGATCGAGCCGGCGCTGACGCTCTCACCGCCGTAACGCTTGACACCCAGACGCTTGGAGTTGGAGTCGCGGCCGTTGCGGGTGGAGCCTGTGCCTTTCTTGTGGGCCATGGGGAATCAGGAAAAGGAGTCTTCAGAAACGTGGGGGTCAGACAGGAGCGTCGCTCGCCTGCGTGGAGGCCGCGCGGAGCTCAGCCGATGGCCTTGCCTGCCACGGAGATCGACTGGACCATCACCCGGGTGAGCTCCTGGCGATGGCCGTTCTTGCGGCGGGTTTTCTTCTTGGGGCGCATCTTGTAGACGATGAGCTTGGGGCCGCGGCGATGGGCCATCACCTTGAGCTCCACGCTGGCGCCGTTCACGTAGGGCTGGCCGAGGGTGGCGGCCTTGCCGTCGTTCACCACCAGCACGTTGTCCAGGGTCACGGTGCTGTCAACCTCGGCTGACAGGCGGTCGAGGTCGTAGTAGCGGTTGGGCTGCAGCCAGAACTGCTGGCCGGAGGCCTCGACGATTGCGTAGGGGCCGGCGGCGGCGCTGGGGGTGGTGGGGGTGGAACTCATGGCAGCAGGGGCGTGGTCAGGCAGGCACCTTCGGAACGAAGTTCAGAGCCATGCCGCAGGCAGCACAGCTTCCGAGAGCGCCGTTGGCCTGACGCACACAAATGGAAGACAAACAATGATCTTCCCGTTTCGGCTGCCGTTTCGTCAAGATTTGGGAGCCACTGGCGCGGTCCATGACCGAGCGTGTGTCTGATTCCAGTCTCCCGGATCCCGGCATCACAGCCGTCCCCTCGCCGGATCAGACGGCGCCTGCTCTCACCGTGGCGGCCCTGATCCGCGATCCCCGCCTGCTGGCCGCCTGCGCGCACTGGCTGGTGGGCAGCCGCTGCCGGCTGGTGCCGATTGCCCCATCACCCGATCCGTTGCGGGATCTGGAGGCCTGCCGCGACGATTTCGATGCCCTGCTGCTGGAGCAGGGCCTGCTCACGCCAGACGATTGCCAGGCTCTGCGCGACACCGGACCGGTGTTGCCGGCGGTGGTGATCGGTGCGGTGAGCGGCACCACCGAGCTGCACAGCGCCGAGGTGCATCTGCCCCCCGATCAGCTGGAGCAGCTCAGCTACAGCCTCGACGCGGCGGTCTCCCGGTTCCTGCGCCATGGTCCCGGGTCCGACGCGGCAACTCCGGGCGCCACTGGCGAGGCCAGCCGGCCGGAGACCCCCGAGCGCTGGAAGCTGGCCAACCGGCTCAAGGATCGCCTGGGCTTCCTGGGGGTCTTCTACAAGCGGGACCCCTCCCGTTTCCTGCGCAATCTGCCGGCCACGGAGCGCGAGGAACTCCTGCGATCACTGGAGCGCACGTACCGCGATCTGCTGCTCAGTTACTTCCGCGATCCAGCGGCGGCCAACCAGGCACTGGAGAGCTTTGTGAACACCGCTTTCTTCAGTGACCTGCCGATCACCAAGACCGTTGAGATTCACATGAATTTGATTGACGGATTTTCCAAGCAGCTCAAGCTGGAGGGACACAAAGCGGAATTTCTCCAGGACTACCGGCTCACCCTGCTGGATGTGATGGCCCACCTCTGCGAGATGTATCGCCGCTCGATCCCTCCCGATGCGCCCATTTCGATGTTGCCGCACACGACCAATCCCGAACCATCCCTGGCCTGACCGGAGGTCTATCCGATGTCTCCACGCAAGACCTACATTCTCAAGCTCTATGTGGCGGGTAATACCCCTAATTCAATGCGTGCATTGAAAACCCTCCGCAATATTCTGGAAACCGAATTTCAAGGGGTCTACGCGCTTAAGGTAATCGATGTGCTGAAAAATCCACAGCTCGCCGAAGAGGACAAGATTCTCGCCACCCCTACCTTGGCCAAGATTCTGCCGCCGCCCGTGCGACGCATCATTGGTGATCTCAGTGACCGTGAGCGGGTGCTGATCGGCCTGGATCTCCTTTACGAGGAGCTCACGGAGGAGAATCTGCTGGCTGATGGATTGGCTGCTGCCGACCGCCCTGGCGGCCCACCCGGCAAGCTGTTGGGGCAGGATCCCGGATAGCCCGCCCACGGGGGTCAGGATCGATCCCCTTCTCTCCGATCGCTTGTTGTTCTTCCTGCCCGTTCATGACGGATATCAGCCCACCATCCTCCCCGCTCCTGCAGGTGCAGAAGCTGCCCACTGGGATCGAGGGATTCGATGACGTGTGCCATGGCGGACTGCCGATTGGCAGGTCCACTCTGATCAGCGGTACGTCGGGTACAGGAAAGACCGTTCTCTCACTCAACTTTCTTTACAACGGAATTCTTCAGTACAACGAGCCTGGAATCTTCGTTACTTTTGAAGAGTCGCCGCTCGACATTCTTCGCAATGCTGCCAGTTTCGGCTGGAATCTGCAGGAGTTGGTGGAGCAGGACAAGCTGTTTATTCTAGATGCTTCTCCTGATCCTGAGGGTCAGGATGTGGCCGGAAGCTTTGATCTTTCGGGTTTGATCGAGCGCATCAACTATGCAATTAGAAAGTATAAGGCTCGTAGGGTTGCGATCGATTCGATCACTGCCGTTTTTCAGCAATACGATGCCGTATCGGTGGTGCGCCGCGAGATCTTCCGGCTGATTGCCAGGCTCAAGGAGATTGGTGTCACCACTGTGATGACCACGGAGCGAATCGATGAATACGGTCCAATCGCTCGGTACGGGGTTGAGGAGTTCGTCTCCGACAATGTGGTGATCCTGCGCAACGTGCTCGAGGGTGAGCGACGGCGTCGCACGGTGGAGATCCTCAAGTTGCGGGGCACTACCCACATGAAGGGCGAATTCCCCTTCACCATGGGTAGCCATGGGATGAGTGTGTTTCCGCTCGGAGCCATGCGGCTCACCCAGCGCAGTTCCAATGTGCGGCTCAGTTCCGGTGTGCCGAAGCTCGACGAGATGTGCGGAGGTGGTTTTTTCAAGGATTCGATCATCCTGGCCACCGGTGCCACAGGTACTGGCAAAACCCTGCTCGTTTCCAAGTTCATCGAAGATGCCTGTCGCAGCAAGGAGCGGGCCATTCTGTTTGCCTACGAGGAATCGCGCGCCCAGCTCTTACGCAATGCCACCAGCTGGGGAATCGATTTCGAGCAGATGGAGCAGGACGGTCTGCTCAAGATCATCTGCGCCTACCCCGAATCAACGGGATTGGAAGACCATCTGCAGATCATCAAAACTGAGATCAGTCAGTTCAAGCCATCGCGCATGGCCATTGATTCGCTTTCAGCTCTTGCGCGTGGCGTTAGCCACAACGCCTTCCGCCAGTTTGTGATTGGTGTGACTGGCTATGCCAAACAAGAAGAAATCGCGGGTTTCTTCACCAACACCTCCGAGGAATTCATGGGGAGTCACTCGATCACCGACTCCCATATCTCTACGATTACCGACACGATTCTGCTGCTGCAATACGTGGAGATCCGTGGCGAGATGGCCCGGGCTCTCAACGTGTTCAAGATGCGTGGCTCCTGGCACGACAAGGGCATCCGCGAATTTGTGATCACCAGCAACGGACCGGAGATCAAGGATTCCTTCTCCAACTTCGAGCGCATCATTTCCGGCGTGCCCCACCGGGTCACTACCGATGAGCGCAGTGAGCTCTCAAGGATTGTGCGAGGTGTCGACGCCGACTGACGCGAGGTTTCAGGTCGCGGTCACCACGGCCTCCAGCTTGCTGGCCTGCCGTTCGGCCTGCAGTCGCAGTTCGTCGCCATCGGCATGTTCCAGGGGCAGGTCGAACCAGAAGGTGGTGCCCACCTCCGGCTCGCTCACCAT
>JBILDP010000104.1:0-7501 GCA_044352535.1 Prochlorococcaceae cyanobacterium | reverse complement strand
CTGCTCCTGCGCCACATCTGGCAGGCCCTTCCCAAGCAGCTGGAGCCCCAGCGACTGGTGCTCACCGCCCCGATCGACACCTACCGGGCCTACAGGCGCTGGCTGCTGGAGCTGGGCCAGCAGCTGGGTGTGGCGGAACTGGCCCTGGTGGATGAACCCACCGCTGCCGCGATCGGCGCCGGACTGCCAGCGGGCAGCACCGTGCTGGTGGTCGACCTGGGTGGCGGCACCACCGATCTGTCGCTGGTGCGGTTGCAGGGGGGCGAAGGACGGGCAGCACCCATGGCCCAGTTACTGCGCTTTGCCGGTCGCAACCTGGAAGGCAGCCGCCAGAGCCTCCGTTGCGCCGAGGTGCTCGGCAAGGCCGGCCTTCCGCTGGGCGGCCACGACATCGACCGCTGGATCGCCGCTGAGCTGCTCCAGCAGGTCGACAGTGCTGCTGATCCGGATCAGGCCTGGGAAGCGGCGCTGCCCGCCAGCCTGCTGGCGGCAGCCGAGCAGCTGAAGTGCGCGCTCAGTGACCGGGACGAGGCACAGGTGGTGTGGTGCCCGGCAGAGGGGCCACCGCAGGCGCTGCAGCTAAGCCGGTCGCGACTGGAGGAGCTGCTGGCGGAGCGTGGCCTGATGCGCGAACTCGACGGGCTGCTGGAGCAGGTCCTGGCTGCCGCCAGACGGGAGGGGCTCGGGCTGGAGGCGATCACGGCCGTGCTGCTGGTGGGTGGCAGCAGCCGTATGCCCTGGGTGCGGCGCTGGCTGGAGCAGCGGTGCCCGGGAGTGGTGATTCGAGGGGAGCGCCCTGTGGAGGCGGTGGCCCTGGGGGCCCTGGCACTCACGCCAGGCGTGCGGGTGAGGGATGTGCTCAGCCATGGCGTGGCACTGCGCTGCTGGGACCGGCGCTCCAGCCGCCACCACTGGCATCCGCTGTTTATGGCTGGCCAGAGCTGGCCCACCCAGCAGCCATTGGAGCTGGTGCTGGCCTGCAGTCAGGCCAACCAGCAGGCCCTGGAGCTGGTGCTGGGGGAGCCGGAACCCGAAGAGCGGGCCGAGGTGGTGTTTGCCGGCGGCCTGCCCAGACTCCGCCAGCGCGCCGCCGGTCAGGCCCGCGTGATCCCCTGGACCCAGCCACCGGCGACGATCTCGCTCGATCCCCCCGGCCAACCCGGCCAGGACCGGCTGCGCCTGGCCTTTGCCCTGAACGGCAGCGGTGAACTGGAGGTGGCCATCACCGACCTGCTGCGCGGTGAGCAACCGGAGCGTCGTTGCCTGGGGCAGGTGCGCTGAGGACCAAGGCTGGCGCCACCCCCTAAACCCCCTAAAACTGGGGTCACCGTTGATCGCCGCCTTGGCCCTCCGCCGGCACAGGCTTCCCCGTTTCTGGCTCGGCCTCACCCTCGGACTGGTTGCGGCCGTGGTGGGAGGTGCCTACTGGTGGGAGCGCCAGCTGCCGCGCAAGCTCGAGGAAGCTTCAGCCCGCGGCGATCTCAACGCCTGCCTGCGCTACGGCGAACAGCTCGAAGCGCTGCGCTGGCTGGGGGGCAGAACCCACCTGGAGCAGGGCAACTGCCGCCGCAGCCAGGCGGAGCGCTGGTGGCAGCAGCAACGTTGGCGCCAGGCGCTGCAGCTGCAGCTGCAGCTGGCCAACTCCCCCGCCGGAACCGAGTCCGATCGGCAGCGGTTGCTGACCTGGCAGGAGGAGCTGCGCCAGCGAGCCCTGTCCCGCTTCCAGCAGGGCGATCTGCCCGGGGCCCTCAAGCTGCTGGCGCCGATGGGTGAAGACCACCGTGCCGATGGCAGCGGCTTCGGCGATCAGCTGCAGGAGGCCTGGACCCGCAACCGCCTGCAGAGCGAGCGCGCCGAGCAACTGGCCGGCCAGAGCCGCTGGTGGGAGGCCCTCGACGCCCTCACCCGGATCGATCACCCCTGGTGGAAACAGCGCAGCGCAGCCACCGCCAAGCGGGTGCAGGCAGGCATCAACGCGCTTGAGGGCAAAGAGCGGGAACATGACGCCCACGGCAGCCTGCCCCACACGGTGAGCCCCGAGAAGCTCGACCTTGAGGTGCAGCGCCGGATTGCCAGCGGCATGGACGAGTGGACGGCCTTCCAGAGCGCCTGCCGAGCCCTGGGGGGGAAGGTGGTGGAAGCGGGGCCGGAAACCGCCTGCCAGCGCTGAGCGATCCAGGCAGGGCGATGGGGCAGTCGCGTCGGGATCGCTGGGCGCATGACAGGATTGCCGCGCGATGTGGACCGGGGCGATGCAGCCAGGTGATCAGAACCAGCCCGGTTTTCAGCCGGGAGAGGCGGTGAAGGTCTGTCAGAGCGTGGTGGTGTTTCACCATCCCCAGCACCGCGGCCAGGCCTTTGATCTGCAGGGCCAGCAGGGCGAGGTGGTGTCTGTGCTGAATGAGTGGAAAGGTCGCGTGATCAGTCCCACCCTGCCCGTGGTGGTGGCCTTCGGGAAGTTCCGGGCCCATTTCCGTGCCGACGAGCTGGAAGCCGCCTGATCACAAGCTCTGGGGCAACCTCCTTCCACAGACCAGCTTCAGGAACGCAGGCGGTCAGGAGCGCACCAGGTACACCCCCTCCTCCCCATCAATGCTCTGCAGGCAGAGCTGGATGAATTCCTGCCGACTGGTCGGCACCACCCGACCGCAGTAATCGGGCTGGATGGGAAGTTCGCGATGGCCCCGATCCACCATCACCAGCAGTCGCACCCGACGCGGCCGGCCCCACGCCTGCAGGGCTTCCAGCGCGGCCCGCACGGTGCGGCCGGTAAAGATCACATCGTCAACGAGCACCACATCGCGCCCCTCAAGGCTGGCCGGCAGATCCGTTGGAGCCACCAGGCGGGTGCCGACTCGGGCCAGGTCATCCCTGTAGGGGGTGGGATCGAGACTGCCCTGATCGATCAGCTGGCCGCAGCGTTCGGCCAGCCGCTGGCCCAGCACCTGGGCCAACGCCACCCCCCGGGTCGGGATCCCCAGCAGCAGCAGTGCCCGGGGATCATCCACGCTTTCCAGAACCTGCGAAACCAGACGCTCCAGGGTTCGATCGAGCTCAAGAGAGGAGAGCAGTTCGAGACGGGCCACGCGGGGATCGGAGCTTGTGACCAAAGCCTGACGCAGATACCCCCCTGCGGGTTTCAACCAGGCCCGGGCGGTAGGTTGGATCTGGAAGACGTTGCAACAACGTCGTACGGAGAAACGCCGTAGGTGCGCGTGGTGAAAGCAGGTCCCTCCGATTCCCAGTCAGCACAACAGTCTGCCGGCCAGCCGCAGTCCTTCGGTGGCAGAAACGCCAGTTCCACCGGCAACGCCAACCCCTCCTTCCGCGATAACGCTCCTGTGTCCACCGGTCCCGTGGCACCGGTGGTGCTCTGCATCCTGGATGGCTGGGGCTATCGCCACGACGACGACCACAACGCCATTCGTGCCGCCCAGACGCCGGTGATGGATGCGTTGTGGCACGCCTATCCCCACACCCTGATCGAGGCCAGCGGCGGTGCCGTGGGTCTGCCCGACGACCAGATGGGCAACTCTGAGGTGGGACACCTCACCATCGGCTCAGGCCGCATCATCCGCCAGGAACTCGTGCGGATCGGCCAGGCCGTGCGCGACGGCAGCCTGGCCGCAAACCCGGCCCTCAACCAGCTCGGCGACCGACTGCTGGAGAGCGGCACGACCCTGCACCTGATGGGTCTCTGCTCCGATGGCGGGGTGCACAGCCACGTGGATCACCTCGGCGGGCTGCTGCAGTGGGCTGCCCAGCGGGGCCTGCGCAAGGTTTGCATCCACGTGATCACCGACGGCCGCGACACGGCCCCCAACAGTGCTCCGGTGTTCATCGCCAAGGTGGAAGAGCAGATCGCCGCTGCCGGCGTGGGCCAGATCAGCACCATCTGCGGTCGCTACTGGGCCATGGATCGCGACAGCCGTTGGGAGCGCACCGAGAAGGCCTATCGCCTGCTCACGGAGCCCACTGCCCCCCAGGCACTCAGCCCGGCCGAGGCGATCCAGGCCTCCTACGCCAACGAGATCGGCGATGAGTTCCTGGAGCCGATCCGTCTGGCGGAGGGCGTGATCGAGCCCGGCGATGGGTTGGTGTGCTTCAACTTCCGCCCAGACCGGGTGCGCCAGCTTGTGCGGGCGCTGGTGCTGCCGGAGTTCGACGCCTTCTCACGCGAGCGGATCGAGCCCCTCCAGGTGGTCACCTTCACCCAATACGAAAAAGGGCTGCCTGTGGCGGTCGCTTTCCCGCCCGAGTCACTCGATGGTCTGCTGGGCCAAGTGGTGTCGGAAGCGGGGCTGCGCCAATTCCGAACCGCCGAAACCGAGAAATACCCCCACGTGACCTACTTCATGAACGGGGGCATCGAGCAGGCCTTCCCGGGTGAGGATCGGCATCTGGTGCCCTCACCACGGGTGGCCACTTACGACATGGCCCCGGCCATGTCCGCCGACCAGCTCACAGACAGCTGCCTCGCCGCCATCAAGAAGGGCATCTACTCGCTGGTGGTGATCAACTACGCCAACCCCGACATGGTGGGGCACACCGGTCGCATGGAGGCGACCGTGGACGCGATCGGCACGGTGGACCACTGTGTGGGCCGGCTGATGGAGGCCACCAACCGCATGGGTGGCACCCTGGTGATCACCGCCGACCACGGCAATGCCGAGCTGATGGAAGGCCCGGACGGTCGCCCCTGGACCGCCCACACCACCAACCCCGTGCCGGTGATCCTGGTGGAGGGGGAGAAACGGAAGCTGCCCGGCCACGGCACGGATGTGAAGCTGCGCGATGCCGGCGGCCTGGCCGACATCGCGCCAACCCTGCTGGAGATCCTGGGACTGCCCAAGCCCGACACCATGAGCGGCACCTCCTTGATCCAGCCCCTGGGCAGCGGGGTCCAGCCCAGCCGGGTGCCCCAGACACTCGGCGTCTGACCACCCTCCACCCGCAACATCCACCCCAGGGAGTTCCAGCAGCGAGAATGGGCTCATGATCACCACAGTTCTCTCCTGGATCTGGGTTGGCAGCGGCGTGCTGCTGATCCTGAGCGTGTTGCTTCACAGCCCCAAGGGCGACGGCATGGGCGGCCTGGCCGCCAGTGGCGGCTCGATGTTCACCAGCGCCCGCAGTGCCGAGCAGACCCTCAACCGCATCACCTGGACGCTGCTGGCCCTGTTTCTGGGACTGGCGGTGGTGCTGAGTGCTGGCTGGCTGGGCTGAGGCGGCGAAACCATGACACGGCGCGGATTGCTGGCCCGTCTGGGCAGTGTGTTGGGCGGTCTCTCGATTCCCTTTCTGCCAGCGGAGTCGGCCGAGGCGGCCAGCAAGGCAACCGATCCGGGCTGGCAGCTGAGTGATGCCGCCTGGAAAAAGCGTCTGAGCCCAGCGGCCTATGCCGTGCTGCGCCGGGAGGGTACTGAGCCGCCCTTCTCCAGCCCCCTCAATGGTGAGAAGCGCAAGGGCACCTTCCATTGCGCCGGTTGTGATCTGCCCCTGTTCAGCTCCAAGGCCAAATTCGATAGCGGCACCGGCTGGCCGAGCTTCTGGCAACCCCTGCCGGGAGCCCTGGGCACCAAGCTGGATTTCAAGTTGATCGTGCCCCGCACCGAATACCACTGCAAACGCTGCGGCGGCCACCAGGGCCACGTGTTCGGGGATGGGCCGAAACCCACCGGCAAGCGCTACTGCAACAACGGCGTGGCACTCACCTTCAAACCGGGCTGAGACCGCTGCGGGGCTGCCGGGACCAGCACCTCCACGGCGGTCAGTCCTTCAGCCAGTTGGCGGGATTTCTGCACCAGTCCGGCCAGCAGCCTCTCAAAGTAGGGACTTGTCGCGTGCTGGCGCTTCACCACAACGGCTTCCCCCACCAGCAGGGGCAAGGAAAGCGGAAGTGGCTGCCAGCCATCACCCAGCCCTGATGCCAGGCGCAGGGGCGTATCGAAGGCGATCATCATCTCCTCCACGGGCACCTGGCCCAGCCAGTCAGCCTGGCGGAAACGGCGATCCCGCTCGGGGCACGACCAGAGCTGCAGGTCCTCGAGGATCAGCTGGGCCCGGGGGAAGGCGCCATCAGGCAAGGGCAGCACCGGATAGTCGGCAAGATCATCGAAGCTGAGCTGATCACCACGGGCCAGCAGGGGATGACCGGGCTTCACCACCAGCTGCATCGGCATCTTGGTGAACGGCACCGCCAGGAACTCGGGGTGCTCGGGCAGATCGGGGGTCGAGCACAGCCAGGCATCGATGACGCCCTGCTCGAGCAGCGCCTGGGGCCGTGCATGCTCAAAGAAGTTGCAGTTCCCGCCCCACCAGGGGGCAGACACACCGTTTTCAAGCAGATGGGCACACCAGTGCTGGGCATCCAGCCTCAGCCTGTTGCCCTGGCGCCAGCGCAGCAGTTGGTGCACACCGCGCTGCAGATCCAGCAGCGTCTGATCACCGAGCAGACACCACTCGCCCGAGCGCTTCTCCAGCTGCAGACCAAACACCTCCAGACAACGGCGACTGTGGCGGCTCACCGTGGACTGGGTGCACTGCAGATAGTCGGCTGCTCGCTCACCGGTGCGGAGCCAGAGCAGGGCGTCGAGGGCGGCCAGCAACTCAACTGAGACCAAGAAACTCCCAGCTCGAGGTTCGTCAGGTTACCGCTGGGTATAACACTCGGTGCAGCAAAACACACCAAGCCAAAGACTTATTCCTCTTGATTCAGAATCTGCATAGAGGCGTGCCGGCGCGAGGTCCAGGCATGGCACCGAACCCGCATGCCGGAGCACCTGCACAAAAAAAGGAGAGGAGGGCCATGCCCTCACTCTCCCAAGCGATCTGAAGAATTCAGAGCGGGCTGCGACGATCAGTAGTCGAAGTCGCCGCCGCCCATGCCGCCGCCGGCGGGAGCAGCTTCCTTCTTCTCGGGCAGGTCGGCCACGATGCACTCGGTGGTGAGCACCATGCCAGCGATCGAGGCGGCGTTCTGCAGGCCGGAGCGGGTCACCTTGGCGGGGTCCACGATGCCGGCGGCCAGCATGTCGACGTATTCGCCGGTGGCTGCGTTGTAGCCCTCGTTGAAGGGCTTGTGCATCACGTGCTCGGCCACCACGGCGCCGTTGACACCGGCGTTCTCAGCGATGCGCTTGAGGGGAGCGGTGAGGGCGGAAGCCACGATGGTGGCGCCGATCAGCTCTTCGCCGTGCAGGTTGGCCTTGGCCCACTCCTCGAGAGCAGGAGCCAGGTGGGCCAGGGTGGTGCCGCCACCGGGAACGATGCCCTCCTCAACGGCCGCCTTGGTGGCGTTGATGGCGTCTTCCAGGCGCAGCTTCTTGTCCTTCATCTCGGTCTCGGTGGCGGCACCCACCTTGACCACGGCCACACCGCCGCTCAGCTTGGCCAGACGCTCCTGCAGCTTCTCCTTGTCGTAGGAGGAGTCGGTTTCGTCCATCTGCTTGCGGATCTGCTCGCAGCGGGCCTTCACGGCCACCTCGTTGCCCTCGGCCAC
>JBILDP010000103.1:0-7531 GCA_044352535.1 Prochlorococcaceae cyanobacterium | reverse complement strand
TGAAGGAGCAGGCCACGGGCTTTGCCTCAAGTACACGCAAGACCAGTGATCTAGACGCCTTGATCAGTGCTGGCAGCAATGACATCACCGATCTGGCCGCCGATGTCAAAGGCCTGCGGCCAGTTCTGGCAACATCAACTCTCAAGGATGACCGTCGCCTTCGGGACAGCGTTGCACGACGCATCGTCAACAACGTTGCCGATGCTCATGATGCGATCACCGGCCTCGTGGATGAGACAGTGATCCTGGGCCTGGCGCCTCTCAGTGTCACGCCCTTCGTGCGCAGACAGGCGGCTCGATTGAATGCGCCCTTGCGTGATCGTTTTACGAGCCTGGTGGATGGCATCGCCCAGAGCGTGAATCAGGGCCTTGCCAACCGATTCGCGGGCCGATCCAACGTTCTGGTGGTGGATGGCTTTCAGGTGTGGCAGAGCGTCAGCAGCCCGGTGTTCCTCGACGACATCCACCCCACCAGTGCAACAGCTCAGCAGCTTGCCGGTGCCGTTGTCGGTTTGATCAAGGATTCACACCTGGATTCCTTTGGGTTCGGCTGATCAGTGATCAGCCTGAGACAGGATCAGCCTGTGGTGATCCTGTCGCTGCCGAAGTAGGGAGCCAGGGCGGCAGGCAGCTTCACCGAACCATCGGCCTGCTGGCCAGCCTCAAGCAGGGCGGCCATGGTGCGGCCCACGGCCAGGCCGCTGCCGTTGAGGGTGTGCACCAGCTGGGTGCCCTTGCCCTCCTTGAAGCGGATGGCGGCGCGGCGGGCCTGGAAGTCGTTGCACACCGAACAGCTCGAGATCTCCCGGTAGGCGCCGGCGCCGGCCAGCCACACTTCCAGGTCGTAGGTGCGGGCGGCGGAGAAGCCCATGTCTCCTGTGCAGAGCTCGATCTTGCGGTAGGGCAGCTCCAGGGCCTCCAGCACCGCCTCGGCATCGGCGGTGATCTGCTGGTGCGCCTCGGCGGAGTGTTCAGGCCGGCAGAACCAATAGAGCTCCACCTTGTTGAACTGGTGCAGACGGATCAGGCCGCGGGTGTCACGGCCGTAGCTGCCGGCCTCGCGGCGGAAGCAGGGCGTGTAGGCCACGTATCTGAGCGGCAGCTGCTCGGCCGGGATCACCTCACCGCGGTGCAGGGAGGTTAGGGGTACCTCGGCAGTGGGGGTGAGCCAGAGGTCGTCGTCGGCGCAGCGGAAGCTCTCCTCGGCGAATTTGGGCAGCTGGCCCGAGCCGGTGAGACTGGCGCTGTTCACCAGCACCGGTGGCAGCACCTCGCGGTAGCCCTTGCCGCTGTGCAGATCGAGCATGAAGTTGATCAGGGCCCGCTCCAGGCGGGCGCCCTGGCCGAGCAGGGTGATGAAGCGGCTCTGGGCGATCCGCACGGAGCGCTCGGTTTCCAGCAGGCCCAGCCTCTCGGCGATCTGCCAGTGCTCTTCGAGGGTTTCGCCGGTGGCTGGCAGGCGTGGCTCACCCCAGCGCTTCACCTCGATGTTGTCGGCCTCGCTGCGGCCGTCGGGGGCCTCGGCGGCCGGCAGGTTGGGAAAGCTGAGCAGCTGCTCGCGCAGCCTGCCCTCCAGGGTCTTCTCCTCCTCCTCCAGCACCGCCACCTGCTGCTTGATGTGGTTGCCGCGCTCGCGCAGCTCCTGCACCTCGGGGCTGTGGGGGGCTGCCCCAGCCTTGATCTGGAGGCCCACCTCCTTGCCGATGCGGTTGCCCTCGGCCTGCAGCTCGCTGCGGCGCTGTTCGAGGTCGCGTTCCTGCTGGGCGATCAGCTGCAGACCGGTGAGGTCCACGTCGAGGCCGCGGCGAGCGAGCTGCTGGCTGATCAGCTCAGGGTTGTCGCGCACCAGACGCTGATCGAGCACGGGGATAGCACAGGGGCGCCCGGCAGCCTAAGGGGCGGCCGCGACCCCACCCAGCAGGCCCTCAGCTCAGAGCACCTGCACCACTTCGGCCACTTCGGGGATGGCCTCGCGCAGCTTGCGCTCGATGCCCATCTTCAGGGTCATGGTGCTGCTGGGGCAGGAGCCGCAGGCGCCCTGCAGACGCACCTTCACGATCGGGCCATCGATTTCCACCACCTCCACGTTGCCGCCATCGGCCATCAGATAGGGGCGCAGCTCATCGAGGGTGCGCTCCACGTTGTCGAGGGTGAGGGCGCGGGGGTCGGTGGCCTCGGCTGCGCTGGCCTCGGCTGCGTTGGCTTCGCTGGCCGGGGTGGTTTCGGGCGTGGTGGTGGCCGTATCGCTGGTCATGGCGGATCTCAGGTCTGTTGTGAGCTTAGGAACGGCAGCGGAATGATCTGGCCCCTGGATCCGGTGGATGGCCGCTCAGCCGGGCACCGGGGAAGCACCCGCAGCAGTCAGGGGTGCGGGGGGCATCGGTTCTGGCCCCGGGTCTCCTCTTTAGGATTGATCCACCGAGATCCATCCACCCGAGCCGGGACTCCGCCCGCGAACACCACCCCGCATGACCGACGTTCCCGTCTCCCGGATCCGCAATTTCTGCATCATTGCCCACATCGACCACGGCAAGTCGACCCTGGCTGATCGGCTGCTGCAGGACACCGGCACCGTCGCGGCGCGCGACATGCAGGAGCAGTTCCTCGACAACATGGAACTGGAGCGCGAGCGCGGCATCACGATCAAGCTCCAGGCCGCCCGCATGGAATACAAGGCGGCCGACGGCGAGACCTACATCCTCAACCTGATCGACACGCCTGGTCACGTTGACTTCTCCTATGAAGTGAGCCGCTCGCTGCAGGCCTGTGAAGGTGCCCTGCTGGTGGTGGATGCCAGCCAGGGGGTGGAGGCCCAGACTCTGGCCAACGTGTATCTGGCGCTGGAAAACGATCTTGAGATCATTCCGGTGCTCAACAAGATCGACCTGCCTGGGGCTGATCCGGAGCGGATCAGCGAAGAGATCGAGGCGATCATCGGGCTCGATTGCAGCAACGCCATCCCCTGTTCGGCCAAGACGGGCCTGGGGGTGCCGGAGATCCTGCAGGCGGTGGTGGATCGGGTGCCACCCCCGAAAGACCGGATCGAGGAGCCGCTGCGGGCGCTGATCTTCGACTCCTACTACGACCCCTACCGGGGCGTGATCGTGTATTTCCGGGTGATCAGCGGCTCGATCGCCAGAAAAGACAAGGTGCTGCTGATGGCCAGCGGCAAAACCTACGAACTCGATGAGGTGGGCGTGATGGCGCCCGACCAGCGCCAGGTGGACAGCCTGCACGCGGGTGAGGTGGGCTATCTGGCGGCCTCGATCAAGGCGGTGGCCGACGCCCGGGTGGGCGACACGATCACCCTGGCGGCCAACCCGGCGCCGGAGCCGCTGCCGGGCTACACCGAGGCCAAGCCGATGGTGTTCTGCGGCCTGTTCCCCACCGACGCCGATCAATACCCCGATCTGCGTGACGCGCTCGACAAGCTGCAGCTCAGCGACGCGGCGCTCAAATATGAACCGGAAACCAGCAGCGCCATGGGCTTCGGTTTCCGTTGCGGGTTCCTGGGCCTGCTGCACATGGAGATCGTGCAGGAGCGGCTGGAGCGCGAATACAACCTGGATCTGATCGTCACCGCTCCGTCGGTGATCTATCAGGTGAACATGCTCGATGGCACCACCCTGATGGTGGACAACCCGGCTACCTTGCCCGATCCGCAGAAGCGTGAATCGATCGAAGAGCCCTATGTGAAGCTCGAGATCTACACGCCCAACACCTACAACGGCACCCTGATGGAATTGTGCCAGGAGCGGCGCGGGGAATTCATCGACATGAAATACATCACCACCGACCGGGTGACCCTGCACTACGAGATGCCGCTGGCTGAGGTGGTGACCGACTTCTTCGACCAGATGAAGAGCCGCACCAAGGGCTATGCCTCGATGGAATACCACCTGATCGGCTACCGCAAGAATGATCTGGTGCGGCTCGATGTGCTGATCAACGCCGAGAAGGCCGACCCGCTCACCACGATCGTGCACCGCGACAAGGCCTACAACGTGGGTAAGGGTCTGGTGGAGAAGCTCAAGGAGCTGATCCCCCGCCAACAGTTCAAGATTCCGATCCAGGCCGCGATCGGCAGCCGCGTGATTGCGTCTGAGAGCATCAGCGCCATGCGCAAGGATGTGCTCGCCAAGTGCTACGGCGGCGACATCTCTCGCAAGAAGAAACTGCTGCAGAAGCAGGCCAAGGGCAAGAAGCGGATGAAGGCGATGGGCAAGGTGGATGTGCCCCAGGAGGCCTTCATGGCTGTGCTGAAGCTCAATCAGTAGGTGCGCACCGCCAGAATCTTGAGGGATTCTGTGCATTGCCTCCATGGAGCTTTATCCATTCGTCGGGGCAGACGCGCGAACTTGGGCTCATTAGGGTGATCTAGTCCGCTTCGCTGAGTCAGCGCGAGCTGAGCTTGCGGCAGGCCTATCAGCGGGTGCAGCGGCCCGTGGGAATGCTGGGGGGGTCGTGTGATTCCCCTTGGCGATGGCGAGCCTCTCCCCGCTGCGAGCTCGTGGGCGCAGGCGCCGCGAGGCGGCCGGTTTCCTGCTGCCCCTCTCCACCACTGCAGCGCTGCTGCTGCTGCTCAGCAGCCTGTCGCTGCAGACGGCGTCGCTCCAGGCCCGGCGCCAGCTGCTGCTGGAGGTGCAGCAACGCCAGCAGCAGGACCTGCTCACTTCAGCCGCCCACCACCTGCTCGGTCGCCTGAAGCGGCAGCATCCCTGCCTGCTGGAGCGGAGTGCGGCGGAGTGGGTTGCGGCACCGTGCCTGGCCGGGCAGGCGCCGGAGACGCTGCGCAGTGGCCAGCTGGGCGAGCATCGCTATGCCCTGCTGGAGTTTCAGCCCACGCCGGCGGGCGCCGAGCTGCGGCTGGCGCTGGTGGCTGGCGGCCCGAGCGGCGCCTTTGCGCTGGTGCATGGCGAGCTCAGGGAGCTAGGACTGCGCGCCGCGCCGGGAGGTGCGGCGTGAACCTGGCGGAAGTGATGGCGGCTGCGATCGTGTTGGCCACTGCCAGCGGCGGATCCCTGCAGATCTGGGCCGCCAGTGCCTCCGCCAGCCGCACCGTGGAGCAACGCCGTGAGCTGCTGGTGCGGCTTGATGGAGCGCTGCTGGCTGCCGAGGCACGCCTGCGCCAGCCCCTGTTCAACCCCTCTGGCTTGGATTGCGCGCTGGCGGCGGCCGCCATGGCCGAGCTGCTGGCCACTGCTCCAGGGCCGGAGGCGGTGCAGCGGCAGATCGATGCGCAGGCCCACGGGGTGTGGTTGCGCCTGCAGGCCGATCCCCTGCCGGCGCGTCAGCGCTGGTTTGACGCGGCCGCCCTCGGCCAATGCGCGCCCGATGCCCCGGGCGAATCAGCCGCCCCGGGCGAACCAGGCGCCGATCCCGCGAACGTGGTGAATCCTGAGGTTCTCTCTGATGACAGGCCCAGTAACCCGGTTTGAGCGCAACCTCGCGGCTGGCATCACCCTGCCGGAACTCCTGGTTTCGACGGCCATCCTCGCTCTGCTGGGCGCTCTGGCCCTGGGCGCCGGCCAGCGCTGGCTGGCGGATCAACGGCTGGAGGCGGCCAGCCGCCGGGTGCTGGCTGGGTTGGAGCGGGGACGGGAACAGGCCCAGCGGCAGGGTCAAGCCTGCGCCCTCACCTTGGCTGATCAAGGCTGGCAAGCCCCAAGGGGTGGGGAGTTGCCTGGTTGCCTCGCCGATGCGCTGCCCCTGCAGGAGGCGGTGGGCGCGGTGGAGCTCCAGGTGCAGCACAACTTTCCCGCGGCAATCCGCTTCACCAGCAATGGTCTGGTGCTAGACGGCGGCACGGTGCTGCTGGCAACGCCGGGAACAACCCTGCAGCGCTGCGTGGTGGTGGCGTTGCCCCTGGGAATCACGCGTGTAGGCCGCTGGCAGGAGGGCAGTTGTGTGCCGCGCTGAGCCTGGATGCCGCAGAACGGACCCGGGATTTTCCTTGCCTGAGCTGTTGATCGCGCTGAGCTGTGGCGTGTTGCTGGCGGGGATGGTGATGCAGGCGCTGCTGGTCGAGGTGCGCGGCAGTGCCCAGCTGGGCCAGCGGCTGCAGCAGCGGGCGCTGGCCCAACGGGCCCTGGATCTGATCCGCAGTGATGTGGCCCGGGCCGAGCAGGTGTTGCTGGCCAGCGATGGAGGTGGTGCGTCCTGCCGCCTGGCTGGCCGTACCCATCTGCTGGAAGCACGGAGTGCTACGGGCAGCGTGTCCTACAGCGTGGGTGCAGCACCGAGTGCGATCTGGAGGGGCCAGGTGTTGATGCGGTGTGGGCCGGCCTTTGGTCTCGATGGGGAACCCAGCACGGGCTCTGTGCAGAATCGGGTGGTGCTCGATGGCCTGGAGCGAGGCGCGCTCCAGGCCGATCGGCCGAGTGAGGGGGTGGTGCGGTTGAGCTTGGCGGGCCCTGGCCGACTCCAGCAATGGATGGCTGCCCGGTGACGGGGCACTGGGCAGCACCTGGGCGTGAACAGGCGAGGTGTTGCCTGGCCCTGATGCGTCATCAACTTGCTGTTGTTTGGGGTGCCTCAATCAACAAACACAAGGTCATCGTCGAAGAGCAGCACGTCGACATTGCTGAGACTGTCACTTCCTTCGTGCGGGGAACTGACAGAGCAGGAGCTTTTCTTACAGCCTGAACTGATGCTGAACTGGGACCGCGTCCCTTTAAAGAAAACCGCATCCACTCCCGCTCCCCCGATGATCACGTCATTGCCTGGACCAGGCACATACCTGTTGTATCCATGCCCACCATTGATGGTGTCATTGCCTTCCAGCCCTAGAAAGACATCATCACCACTGCCCGCTGAAAGGTTGTCGGCGCCAATGGTGCCAAGTAGGCGATTGTTGCCCCCCACACCATTGAGAATTGCTGATTTTGCGCCAAAATGTTCAATCATATTGTTGACGCTGGCACTTCCTGCTGCCCCATTGCAGATGACCCCAACACTCTCCGATGGTGGCGTTAAGCCGGTGCAGATCTTGCCGCTATCCGGCCTGACATAAGCAGGAACTGCTCTTCCACTGCTGCCGGTTTGCTGTAAAAAACTGGTTTGAGCGTTGCCTCGGAGCGCCATTGTATAGATCAGCCTCGGTGGCTTTTGAGTGCTCTCGTCGACGGAAAAGCCATTGATATTTAAGCCATCAATGAGCAGGCTTGACCCATATTTTGTTGTATTATAGCTGCCATTTGCATCAATTGCGGGGCCACACCGGAACAGGCTTTTGAGCGGTAGCCAGGGCGCACGACTATCTTCAAGGCTATAAAAGATAAGTGGCATATCGGGTCGCAAGCGTAGTGCAAACTTGAGATTGCTTTTATTCATGCCATTGCAGCTTGTTGGCAGATCGAGATTGAGTAGGGTGCTGCCAGCAAAGACTTCCTGGCTGAGACTGACTTCAGCATCGATGAAAAACGTTGTTCGTGACCAGTCGCTGCGCTGGCGCTCAAGGGCTTCCATCTTGATGCTGGTGCGCACATGGCTGAGCAGGCTCTCGCCAGCGATGACGACAATCATGCCGCTC
>JBILDP010000102.1:0-7554 GCA_044352535.1 Prochlorococcaceae cyanobacterium | reverse complement strand
AGCCAGCCGAGGCCGGTGCTGCCCACATTGGCGCCGAAGATGATGCCGAGAGAGGCCTGGAAGCTGAGCAGCCCGGCACTCACGAAGCCCACCGTGGCCACGGTGGTAGCCGTCGACGACTGCACCAAGGCGGTGCCGATCGCCCCCGCCGCCGCGCCGCTCCAGGGGGAGCGGGTGAAGCGCAGCAGCGCCTGGCGCAGGCGGTTGCCGCCCAGGCTGCGCAGCGCCTCGGTCATCAGGCCCATTCCCAGCAGGAACAGGCCGAGACCACCGGCGGCGCTGAGCAGGACACCCGCCGAACCCGTCATCAGGGGCTCCCCGCTGGCCCTGGTTTAGGACGGTGGCCGAAACGGCGCACTGGGCAGGCGCACACCAGGAGCAGCGGGCAGCGGGGTTTGTCGCTCCAGGCTGGTGAGTTTCTGGTGACTGGCCTCCAGCTCCTGGGCCAGCACGCCGCAGGCCCGCTCGGGCATGGTGTGGTCGCCACAGGTGAACACATCCACGGCCGCGTAGCCAAACTCCGGCCAGGTGTGGATGGAGATATGGGATTCGGCCAGCAGGGCCAGTCCCGTGACCCCCTGGGGATCGAACCGGTGGGTGATCAGGTTGAGCAGGGTGGCACCAGCCCGTTTCGCTGCGGCGGTGATGGTGGCCCTGAGAAAGGGTTCGTCGTTGAGCCTGGCGCTGCTGCAGCCATAGAGCTCAAGGATGCAGTGTTTGCCGGTGGTTGGCTGGATCGGAGCGGCAGAGGAGTCGGCCGGCGCATCCCATCCAGGGTTGGGGTGGAGCGAAGAAAGGGTCTGGACCATCAAGGGTTCAGGCAACAACGGCATCAATGTAGGGCCATCAAGTGGTACGGCCAGCATTGGGCCCATCCCCTGGCGTTGTGTCGCCGGGCCTAGACGGCCAGGGTGTGCCAGGGCTTGAGTTGATTCCTTGGCCTCCGCCCGATGGCGCCTCCCCCGAGTCCCAGCGTGCTGGTGGTCAACACCGGCAGCTCCAGCGTCAAGCTGGCGTTATGCGACGCCAGTGGCACCCGGCGCTGGCAGGAGCAGCGCAGCTGGGACGCCACCGGCGCCACAGGCCTGCAGGGCCTGCTGGAGCAATGGCTGACGCCGTTGCTGGCCAGCTGGGAGCCAGCCCCCATGCTGGTGGCCCACCGGCTGGTGCACGGCGGCGCCCGGTTCACCGCTCCCACCCGGCTCACGGATGAAGTGCTGGTTCAGCTGGAGGAGCTGGTGCCGCTGGCCCCCCTCCACAACGGCCCCGCCCTGGCCGCGATCCGCTGGCTGAGGGAGCACGGGCCCGACAGCTCCCGTCTGCCCCACTGGGCCTGCTTTGACACGGCCTTCCACGCCTCCCTTGATGCGGCGGCCTTCAGTTACGCGATCCCTGCCGCCTGGCGCGCCCAGGGGCTGCGCCGCTACGGCTTTCACGGACTGAACCACCAGCACATCGGCGCCACGGTGGCCCAGCGGGAGCCGGCGGTGCGGCGTCTGATCAGCTGCCATCTGGGTGCAGGCTGTTCGCTTTGTGCCATCGCCATCAGTGCCGATGGCATCCCCGCCAGCGTGGATACCACCATGGGCTTCACCCCCCTCGAAGGGCTGGTGATGGCCAGCCGCAGCGGCAGCGTGGATCCAGGCCTGCTGCTGCACCTGCTGCGGCAGGGCATGAGTGCCAGTGAGCTGGATAGGGCGCTCAACCGCGAGAGCGGACTGCTGGGTCTCTCCGGGCTGAGCGGCGACATGCGCGAGCTGCGCCAGGCCGCCGGGGAGGAGCACCCCGGCGCAAAACTTGCCATCGCCGTGTTTCGCCATCGGCTGCTCCAGGGCATCGCGGCGATGGCGGCGAGCCTGGGAGGCGTGGACGCGATCGCCCTCACCGGCGGCATCGGCGAACACGACGACCAGCTGACCTCTGAACTGGAGCAGGCCCTGGCCTGGCTTGGCCCTGTGCGCTGGCTGAGGATCCCCGCCGACGAGGAGGGCACCATGGCCCGCCAGTGCCTAGGGGCCCAAGCGTGACCGCTTCAAGCTTGAGCTGCCCTTAACGAGAAGACCAACTCGCTTGAGCAGGCTTCAACCAAAAGCTCGTTGATCGCCATGGTGTCCCCCTCTGCCGACGAGCAGATCCTGCGCAGCATGCTGGTGCTGGAACCCCATGCCGACATGCGGTTGGTGGCTCCTGGAGACGTGATCTTCCGGGCGGGTGAGCAGGGGGACTGCCTGTTCGGGGTGCTGGAGGGCCAGGTGCGCCTCAGCTGGGCGGATGAGGGCCAAGAGGAACTGCTGGGTCCGGGCCGCTGCTTCGGCGAGGGGGCGCTGGTACAGCACGGTCACACCCGCCACGGCACCGCCACTGCCGTGCAGCCCACCCGTTTGCTGGTGATGAACCGCGAGATGTTCCTGTTTGCCATGGAAGCGCTGCCGATGTTCGGCTTGGAGCTGATGGCCTCACTGGAGCGTCGCCTGCAGGATCTACGCCACACACAGGCCCATTGAACCTTGATCAACCAGGCCCCCCGATTGTTCTGAATTCCGAGCCCTGCCGAGCATGACGTCGACCCTCACAATCACCGAGGCCTTTGCCGCCAGCTGCTGGCTGCTACCCCGAACAGGAGCCGAGGCCGTCCCACACCGAGAGGTGGCGATCCGGCGTCTGGGTGGGGGCTCGCTGGCCTGATTACTCAGCCCTTCACCCCCGGAATGAAGCGCCGTTCATGCTGGGCACCGGCAAGCATGCGGTTCCAGTAGAGGGCGGGGAGCACCTTCCGCTTCACAAACCACATGCTCCAGCGCTCCTTGGTGGGATCGAGCGGGAAGGAGGGAGTCGGCTCCTGCTTGTAGTTGAACTCGGCCATGATCGTCTTGCCGTAGCCGGTGATCAGCGGGCAGCAGCTGTAGCCGTCGTAGGCGGCGGCCAGGGGCAGGCCATCGAGGTGGGCCAGCAGGTTGGCCACCACCACCGGCGCCTGGCCGCGCACGGCTGCGGCGGTTTTCGAGTTGGGCATGCCGCTCACATCGCCCAGGGAAAACACGTTCGGATAGCGCACGTGCTGGAGGTTGAACTGGTCCACCTCCACGAAGCCCGCCCCGTTGGCCAGGGGGCTGCTGGCCACCACATCGGGGGCGGCCATCGGCGGGGTCACGTGCAGCAGGTCGTAGGGAATCACCTCCTCACGGGTCGTCTCCCCCCCCGTCACCTGGAACACCGCTTCTTTCTGGTCGGCGCGCACGGCGGTGAGCACATGGCTGTAGCGGGCATCGATGCCCTTGCGCTTCACCACCTCCCGCAGTGGCGCCGCATAGGTGGGAATGCCGAAGATGCTCGGGGTGGCGGTGGCATAGATCACCTTGGCGTTGAGACGCTTCTTCTTGAAGACGTCGTCGGCCAGATAGGCGATCTTCTGGGGAGCGCCGGGGCACTTGATCGGCATCGGCGCGCAGGTGAACACGGCGTTGCCGCCCTGGAAGGCCTGAATCGCCTCCCAGGTGTAAGCAGCGAAATCCTTGCTGTAGTTGCTGCACACCCCGCCTTTGCCGAGGGCCTCGCTGAGCCCCTCAACCTTGTCCCAGCAGAGCTTGAGGCCGGTGGCCACGATCAGCACGTCGTAGCTGAGGGTGTCGCCGGCCGTGGTGGTCACGGTGTTGTGGTCGGGATCAAAGTGGGCGGCGCCGGCCTGGATCCAGTGCACACCGGAGGGGATCAGGTCGCGCTCGGCGCGGCGGGTTTCCTCAAGGCTGAACACACCCGCGCCCACCAGGGTCCAGCCCGGTTGGTAGTAGTGCTCGCTGGCCGGCTCCAGGATCGCCACATCCAGGGCAGTGCGGGCCCGCTTGAGCTGGGCGGCAACGGTGATGCCGGCAGCGCCGCCGCCGACGATCAGAATCTGGTGGTGAGCCATGGCAAGCGGTGCGGTGTCGGGCAGCGGCAGGCACTGCCGCGCAGAGACTGCCGCAACCATTCTGCGATTGCGGCATACCTTTGGGCCATGGATTGCAGCGAATCGTGCGGGGGAGCGCACACCGGGCCCAAGGCCAGGCGACAGCCTTCAGCGCGTTGCCGCCAGCAGCCGCTCCCGCAGCTCAGCGGGGGTCAGGCCATCGGCGGCGATCCACTTGCTGCGGCTGGTGTCACCCCGCAGCAGATGGATGGCCCGGCGCGGCAGGCCCACCAGCTCCGCCACGTAGGCCAGCAGGGCGGCATTGGCGGCCCCATCCACCGGCGGCGCCTGCAGCTTGATCGCCACGGCGCCATCCCGCAGCCCCAGCACCTGGTTGCGGCTGCTGCGAGGCGTCACCCGCACCACCGCCGCCTGCGCCCAGACCTGCACCGATCGATCAGCCATTGCAGCTGCCAGGCGCTGCTGCCAAGGCCGCTCCGGCTCCTGCCAGGGTAGGGGGATCATCCAGCGCCCCCTGCAGCAGTCCGTGCAGCAGCCCCAGCAGCTCAGCCAGCAGCTCACGATCCGCCAGCCCGACGACTGGCATGTGCACCTGCGCGACGGAGCCATGCTGCAGGCGGTGGCCCCCGCCACGGCCGCCCAGTTCGCCCGGGCGATCGTGATGCCCAACCTGCGCCCCCCGGTCACCACCGTGGCGGCCGCCAGCGCCTACCGGGAGCGCATCCGCGCCGCCCTGCCCGATGGCAGCGGTTTCACACCGCTGATGACGGCCTACCTCACCGACAGCATTGATCCCGCTGAGATCGAGCGGGGCTTCACTGGGGGCGTGTGGAGCGCCGCCAAGCTCTACCCGGCCGGTGCCACCACCAACTCCGATTCCGGCGTCACGGCGATCGCCCGGATCGAGCCGGTGCTGGCGGTGATGGAGCGGATCGGCATGCCGCTGCTGATCCACGGCGAGGTCACCGACACCGAGATCGACATCTTCGATCGCGAGGCGGTGTTCATCGAGCGGGTGCTGCAACCGCTGCTGGCGCGGCACCCGGGCCTGAAGGTGGTGCTGGAGCACATCACCACCAGCGACGCCGCCGACTTCGTGCGCAGCGGCCCCGCCACCCTGGCGGCCACGATCACCCCCCACCACCTGCACATCAACCGCAACGCGATGTTTGCCGGCGGCCTGCGGCCTGATTTCTACTGCCTGCCGGTGGCCAAGCGCGAACTGCACCGCATCGCCCTGCGGGCAGCGGCCACCTCCGGCAATCCCAAGTTTTTCCTGGGCACCGATTCGGCGCCCCACGGCCGCGAGGCCAAGGAATCGGCCTGCGGCTGCGCCGGCATCTTCAACGCGCCGTTTGCGATCGAGAGCTACGCGGCGGTGTTTGAGCAGGAACACGCCCTGGAGAAGCTGGAGGCCTTCGCCTCCGAGTTCGGGCCGCGCTTCTACGGGCTGCCGCTCAACGAGGGCACGATCACCCTGGAGCGGCAGCCTCTGGAGGTGCCCAGCCAGCTGCACCTCAACGATGCCGCCGGCACAGCCGTGAATCTGGTGCCCTTCCACGCCGGTGAAACACTCAACTGGCGGCTGGTGCGCAGCTGAGCCGACACCTCCCCAGCACCAGCCGCAATAAAAGTCGTGTCACCGGCTCGCACCGGAGACCAGAGACGGTCTAAGACCGAAGCCAGTCGCCCATGGGCCATGGGCTTTTTCGTGCAGCTCACTGAGGCGATTGCCAGCCGGCAGTCGCTGCTGGTGACCGGGCTGGATCCCAATCCGGAGATGCTGCAGAGCTGGGCGGCCCGGCGCGGCATGGCCGGCCGCTCCTTTCTCAGCCAGGCACGCCACTGGATCAAGGCAGTGATCGAGGCCACCGCGCCGCACGTGTGCGCCTACAAGCCCAGCCTTGGCTTCTACCAGGCCCTGGGGCCAGTGGGGCTGGAGCTGCTGCTGGAGGTACGCGACCTGGTGCCGCGCGATCTGCCGCTGATCATCGACAGCAAGCACGGCGATCTCAATTCCTCTTCCGCCCTGGCCCAGTACCTGTTCAGGGAGCTGGGAGCCGATGCGGTAACCCTTTCGCCCCTGCCGGGCCAGGACATCGCCGCCCCCTTCCTGCTCTACCCCGACAAGGCAGTGGTGATGACCTGCCACAGCTCCAACCAGGCGGCGCGGCAGATCCAGCACTACCCGAGCGACGACACCCCGCTCTACGTGCAGATCGTGCGGGAGACCCAGCTCTGGGCCACCCCAGAGCAGCTGCTGCTGGAGGTGGGCACCAGTGATCCGCAGATCCTGGCGCGGGTGCGATCCGAAGCGCCGGAGCGGTTCGTGATCCTGCGCAGCCTCTGGGGGGAGGAGGAGAAGCTCGAGGCCATGCTTGAGGCCGGCTTCACCAACGCCGGGGATGGGCTGCTACTGCCCCTGCCCCAGAACCTGCTGGTGGAAAACGACATCGCCGAACGGGCCGAGCGACTCAAACGCCAGATCCAGGCGAGCCGGGAACGCTGGCTGGCCGCCCGCACCCCAGGCGCCAGCTGTGACACCTGCAGCGTCTGGCTGCCCGGCACCGACAAAGCAAGCTCGGCGGAGCCGATGGCGGCGGCCGCACCCGACCCCGTGGCCGAGCTGATCGTGGAGCTGTTCGACATCGGCTGCCTGCTGTTCGGCGACTACGTGCAGGCCTCCGGCGCCGTTTTCAACTACTACATCGATCTGCGCCAAATCATCTCCGATCCCAACCTCTTCCACCGGGTGCTGCATGCCTACGGCCAGCTGCTGACCCAGCTCGACTTCGACCGCATCGCCGGCATTCCCTACGGCTCCCTGCCCACCGCCACGGGGCTGTCGCTGCTGCTGCACAAGCCCTTGATCTATCCCCGCAAGGAGGTGAAGGCCCACGGCGCCCGCCGTCTGATCGAGGGCGACTTCGAGGAGGGCGATCGGGTGGTGGTCGTTGATGACATCCTGATCACCGGCGGCAGCGTGCTGGAGGGCATCGCCAAGCTGGAGAGCTCCGGGCTGCAGGTGCGCGACGTGGTGGTGTTCATCGACCACGGCGGCGACCACGACCGCCAGGCCAAGGAGCGGCTGGCGGCGGCGGGCTACCGGGCCCATGCGGTGCTGGGAATCGAGCAGATCACCCGGGTGCTGCTGGCCGCCGATCGGCTCACGCCGGAGCAGGCCACCAGGCTGGTGCCATCAACTGCCGTAGCCCAGCCGACAGCAGCACCGTTGCCTGCGGCAGCCCAACCCGGCAGCCCCGTAGGGTGAACCCACGCCCTAGCGGTCCCCGGCAGCCATGAGCAGCAGCAACGGCCTCACGATCGGGGAACTGGAGGCCAATTATTCGCTCTACTGCAAGGCCCTCAGGCGGCTTCTGCAGGAGGGCCGCAGCCTGACGGCCATCCAGCGCACCGTGTGCTGGCAGCGGTTGAGCCAGCTGCACACCTGCCTGCCTGGCCGCTACCGCGACCCCGACTACCTCTGCGCCGTGCTGAAGCGCGATCTGGCCTGAAGCGGCAGACAAGGGGTGACGAACCAGGGGTGACGCAAACAGCTTGGGCACCGTGAGCGACAGCACCAGGCAGCCGCCGCGCTCCCTCTCCGAGCCGTTCCTGCGTCGGCCCGTGCTCACCCTGGTGGTGAG